>CALGMC010000022.1 GCA_937959145.1 uncultured Chlorobiales bacterium | reverse complement strand
TTCAACTTTGGCGTGAAATACAAATACAAACTGCCCATTCCGCTCTTCGGCGTGAACGCGGTCGGGCACTTCAACTACGCCACAGGTAAGTCGCAAGTAAACAACGTTCCGAACCTCCCCGCAGGCGTCAAATTTCCTGAAACGAACCTCACGGCACTTATGTATGGCATCGGCGTTGAAGTTATTCCGATTGGCTTCCTGCCGATTATCGACCCCTACGTGAGCCTCGATTACACGCTGAACTCCGTTACGCGAAAGAGCGACGCCGTTACATTTCAAGGCAACACCATCTTTCCTGCTGTTGAGTCCAGCATTTCAGGAAACGGGCTTGGCATTGGCATTGGCACAGGCATCAAGCTGCCCGTCATTCCTATCGTTTTTGACGTGGAAGTGAAGTATCGCATGCTCGGCAACAGCCAAAATGTGGTGCTGGCAAATTTAGGTGCGGGCTTGAAATTCTAATCATGGCACCGCATTATCTCTCAGCCGCCTACTTTGGGCGGCTTTTTTATTCGAGCCTTACATTCAAGCCTTTTATATTCGAGCGTTTTATGCGAACTTTGCCTCTCTCTAACTTCAACCAAAATCGTTCGATGAAAAAATTACTGTTTCTCGTCTCCCTTCTCTGCTGTTTAAGTGGTTCTGCTTTTGCGCAATTTGAGGGCGAAATTCAAATGAAAATTACAGCGGCTGAGGGCGGCGGCACGATGACAATGTTCGTCGGCAAAAATGCCATTAAAACAGAAATGAACTTGTCTGCTGAGAAGATGCAAATGCAAGTTGCTTCGTTGATGAAAATGGATAATCCCAACATCATTTACATCATCAACAATAAATCCAAGTCATACAGCGAAATCGATTTGAAAGAGATGGAAAAAATGGCGCAAGGCATGTCTCCAACAAAAGACACGTATAAAGTGCAAAAACTCGGCAAAGAAAAAATCCTTGGCTACGAGTGTGACCACGTGCGCGTCTCCGACTCCGATGGCGACATGGAAATGTGGATTGCCAAAGGCATTCTCGATTACGACACCTTCAAAAAATTTAATCAAGGTCAGCAAGCCGACGGGCTCGAAAAAGCCTTGAAAGATGCAGGCGTTTTGGGCATGCCACTCAAACAAATCACGCGCAAAGGCACTGCTGAACAAACCGTGATGGAAGCTGTTAAAATCAACAAATCTAAACTGCCTGCCTCCACCTTTGAAATTCCCCAAGGCTACAAGAAAACCGAAGGTGGCTTGATGGGCGCAGGCATGGACATGATGCCCGAAGAAGCCAAAGCCCAACTGCGCGAAAGCATGAAAAACATGTCGCCCGCCGAAAAAAAGCAGATGAAAGAAGCCATGAAAAACATGCCACCCGAACAGCGCAAAATGATGGAACAACTGCTCAACGAAAAGTAAAAGATTTTTTCTTCGCTTCGTTCAGAATCACACACATATGCGTCAAAGCGCGTCATTTTGAGCGAAGCGCGGAATCCATAACACGATTTATTCAGATTCACTTTTTCTAACAACAAACTGCCAATCGCTAACTAAACTAATTGCTATCACTCAACTGTGAAACTCACGCCTCGCTCTTCGGATTACTCCCAATGGTATCTTGATATTGTTCTCCAAGCCAAACTTGCCGATTACAGCGATGTTCGCGGCTGTATGGTCATTCGCCCAAACGGCTATGCAATTTGGGAAAAAATGCAAGCCGCACTCGATGCGATGTTCAAAGAAACAGGACACGTCAATGCCTATTTCCCGCTCTTCATTCCCGAATCGTTTATGAAAAAAGAAGCCGAACACATCGAAGGCTTTGCGCCTGAATGTGCGGTTGTTACGCACGGCGGCGGCGAAGAACTTGCCGAAAAACTCTACGTTCGCCCAACCTCCGAAACAATTATCTGGTCGACTTACAAGAAGTGGATTCAATCATATCGCGATTTGCCCTTGCTCATCAATCAATGGGCGAATGTTGTGCGCTGGGAATTGAGAACGCGCCTCTTCTTACGCACCGCCGAATTTCTTTGGCAAGAAGGACACACCGCACACGCCACCGAAGAAGAAGCCAAAGAAGAAGTTCTGCGCATGATTGAAGTTTATCGCCGTTTCGCCGAAGACTTCATGGCTTTGCCCGTCATTGTCGGACGCAAAACCGAATCCGAAAAGTTTGCAGGCGCAAAAGAAACTTACTGCATTGAAGCCATGATGCAAGACGGCAAAGCCTTGCAATCGGGCACATCGCACCACTTAGGGCAAAACTTCGCCAAAGCCTTCGACTGCAAATTCCAAACGAAAGACGGTCAGCTCGAGTATGTTTGGGCAACGAGTTGGGGCGTCTCGACGCGGCTCATCGGCGCGCTGATTATGGCACACTCCGACGACAAAGGCTTGGTGCTTCCACCAAAACTTGCCACGCGCCAACTCGTTATTGTACCGATCATTAAAGGCGATACCAAAACGCTCGTGCTTGAAAAGGCAAGCGAATTGCAAAAACAACTTAAAGCCAACGGCATCGGCGTTTTCCTCGACGATAGCGACCAACAAACGCCCGGCTGGAAATTCGCTGAATACGAACTGCAAGGCGTTCCGCTTCGCTTGGAAATCGGCGCAAAGGACATCGAGAAAAATCAATGCGTCGTCGCTCGACGCGATACAGGCGAAAAAATCTTTCTTCCCCTTGATTCTGCTTTGCCTGAAAACATCAAAAACCTTCTGGCTGATATTCAGCGCAACCTCTTTGCACGCGCCTTAGCCTATCGCAACGAGAAAACCAAAGAAGTCAAAACCTACGACGAGTTCAAAGCGCAAGTTGAACAAGGCTTCGCCATTGCCCACTGGGACGGCACCGCCGAAACCGAAGCCAAAATCAAAGAAGAAACCAAAGCCACGATTCGCTGTATTCCGACCGATGAATCCTTTATCCAACAATATCACTTACAAGAAGAAGGTAAGTGCATTTATTCAGGCAAGCCATCTAAAATGAAAGTTGTTTTTGCAAAAGCCTACTGATGCGCTACGATGGAGATTCTCTTCTGGATACTATGTTTTGTTTGTGTTCTTGTTGGAGTGGTTGGAACAATTTTGCCGATGCTTCCCGGCGCGCCGCTCGTCTTTCTCGGATTGCTTTTTGGCGCGTGGGCAAATGACTTCGAGAAAGTCGGCTGGATTCCGCTCACGATTCTTGCCATTCTCACTGCCTTTACGTTTGTGATTGATTTTATCGCCACGAAAATCGGCGTTGAAAAAACAGGCGCGTCATCGCTTGCCGCGATTGGTGCCATGATTGGCATGGTGCTTGGCATTTTCTTCGGATTTATTGGGGTGTTCGTCTTTCCCTTCGTCGGCGCAGTTTTAGGCGAATACATCGTCAAACGCGATGCGATTCAGGCGGGAAAAGTTGGATTAGGCACATGGCTCGGCATGGTGATTGCAATCGCCGCCAAACTTGGCATCAACTTCGCCATGATTGGCATTTTTACCGTCGCTTACTTTTTTTGACGGTTTATTTGACGGTCTATTTGACCGACGCCGACGGCGCAAGTTTCTTGGAAAGGTCAGTACCAAGTGTGGCGTGCATGGTGCTTTCCATTGCAGGATTGCGACGGAGCAGGTCGCGCAGTTCTTCTTTTGACCATGCAATCACGCGCGTTGGCTTTGTGGTTTTGACCGTTGCCGAGGGCAAGTTTCCCGTGATAAAACTCATCTCTCCAACGAATGCGCCGTCTTTCAAGCGCACCACTTCTTTGCCGTTGATGAGAATGCTCACTTCGCCGTTGTAAATGAGATAGACAAATTTGGTTTCCTTTTTTTCTGTAATGAGCGTCGCACCCTCTTCAACGTTTAGCCACTTTGAAAGGCGCATGAGTTTTGCAAATTCGAGCGGCGAAAAGTTCTTAAAAATCATTTGGTAAATTTCTTTTTGCTCTTCGCTGAACTCAATGTCTCTGCGCTCCTGCCAAATGATGAAGAGTTGAACGATATTGACCGCCATGAACACGCCGTTCCAAAAAATGGGCGTCCACAGCGGCTCAGGAAGCACAAAGTAATTGTAGATAATCCCTGCTGTGCATGCGACTACCGAAAGCATGCGCAAGTAGAAAATATCCCGAACGAGATACGATAGCGCAATCAAGGCAAAGGCGAGATGTCCGAAAAAATCCATCATGATGAGTTTTACTTCGCTGAATCATTGAGATGACGGCGTGAAGTTACAACATTTGAGAAAATCGCTTGTTGCTTTCCTTGAAAAGCGTATATTTGTGGCTCAAATTTTTAACACTCTATTTGAACACGCACTATGGCGAAACAGCAATCATTCGGGGATAAAGCCGCAAAAAAGAAAGGTGACCTCAAGTTTAAGTCCGTGAAAATGGTCGTTTCCAGCCGCTCTTCAAAAACGGGGCAATGGCGTTTCAACGAAAAGTTCGTCAAAATTCCGATTGAAATGGACGATGTAAAATTTCTTGAACAAGAAATCAAGAAAGCGTAACTTCTACTGAATGATTTTCAGGCATTGTGTCTCAATGCCTTCTTTTTTGTTCGGATAGCAAATGCGAATGAGTTGCAAATTTTACCGATGGAATTTACCTCAAATGAAACAACGCTTTTTTGACTTCATCAATTTAGACGCGCTTGGTTTTTCGGCGTCGGCAATTTGTGCGGTGCATTGCCTCTTGATGCCTTTTGTCATTACGCTTTTGCCCGTGATTGGACTCAGTTTTCTTGCGCACCCCGCCTTCGAGGCTACTTTGATTGTTTCAGGGTTGATTATCGGTGCGCTCTCGCTTTCGCACGGCTACTTGAAGCA
>CALGMC010000021.1 GCA_937959145.1 uncultured Chlorobiales bacterium | reverse complement strand
GAGCAACTGATTTTTGACGCGATTCGCTTGGGGGCTGTTGTGAGAGGGTTATCGATTTCAATGAATGAATATCACCCTGTCGCAGTTTGAACTTGATTTCATTTTCGTGTGCCTAACAAAACGAAAGCCCGATTTCTGTCGGGCTTTTTTCTTTCATCGTCTTGCTCATGTTTTTCGTTCAGTTGAACGAAGCGACGGCTTGGTCGATGTCGTCAAAAGTTTTGAAAAGCTGGTTGAGTTTCGTAATAGCAAGCAGACTTTTGATGCGCTCTGCGGGGTTTGCAAGTGCGAGCGTTCCGCCCGCGCTCTTTACGGTTGAAAGCATTGATGTCATCATTCCCAATCCAGAGGAGTTCATATACTCGACTTTGATAAGGTCAATGACGATATTTTTTTTGCCTTGATTGAGCAGGTCGCGCAATTTGCCGTGAAGTTCATTGGCGTCTGGTCCGCCGAGCACGTCGCCGTTGAGTTCAATCACGGTTACGGAGCCGAGTTGTTTTTCGCCGAAGGTCATATCGAATTCGTTTTTAATTCGTTGATGGGCTTGAATTTAGCCTCTCAATTTGAACTTTCCGCCTGTTTTTTGTTGCCAATCGAGCACAATCGGCGCGGCGATGAAGACAGAGGAATATGTGCCGATTAAAATTCCCGCAGCAATGGCAAAAGCAAACCCGCGAATCGTTGGACCGCCAAAAATGAAGAGCACAATCACAGTCAGCAGTGTTGTTCCCGATGTGATAATCGTGCGGCTCAAGGTTTCATTTAAGCTATCGTTGAACACTTTTTCGTAGGGGTCGCTTTTTCGGATTTTCAAATTTTCGCGAATGCGGTCATAAACGACAACGGTATCGGTGATGGAATATCCGACAATGGTCAAGAATGCGGCGATAATGCTTTGGTCGACTTCCAGCGTCATGGAATCAAATAGCCCACCCAAAAGACTAAACAATCCTGCCACGAATAAGACATCGTGAAAAATGGCAACGACGCCCGCCGTTGCAAATTTGAACTCAAAGCGGATTCCGACATAGATTAAAATCATCACCAATGCGCCGAGCAACGCACTTATGGCAGACCATTTCAAATCGCCCGCAATGCTCGGACCAACGGCATCGACTTTGATAATTTCGCTTGGGTTGTTTGGGAAGTCGCGCTTCAACACGCGCTCAATTGCGGCTTGAAGGTCGTTGAGTTCTCCGCTGAAATCGGTCGTGATGATGACTTCTTGCGACGAGCCATACTCCTTGATTTGCCCTTTCAACCCTTCGCCGCTCAGACTTTTGCGCACTTCACCAATGTTAATCGGTTCTTGAAACTTCACAACGAGTTCCGTTCCGCCTTTGAAGTCAATTCCGAGTTGGAAGCCGCGCACGAGCATTGAAACAACCCCAATGCCAATGATAACTGAGGAAACGATGTAGCCCGTTTTGCGCAAGCCGACAAAATTAAAATTTGCCTTTTCTAAAAATCTCATTTGAACTTGAACAGTGAGTATTATTGTTGGATTTTATTTCTCGTAACCGCTTGACTTTATCAACCGAAACTGGTTTCGGTAACGCTATTGCGCTCAATCATCCAATCGAGGACGACTTTGGTAACGACAATCGCCGTAAAGAGACTTGCGGCAATGCCAATCATGAGCGTAACGGCGAAGCCGCGAATCGGTCCGATGCCAAAAGTGTAAAGCAGTGCCGCCGCGCCGAAAGTGGTAACGTGTGAATCTAAAATTGCCGAGAAGGCTTTATCGTAGCCGAGCTCGATAGCGAGTTTCAAATTTTTCCCGCGCGACGATTCTTCTCTGACGCGCTCAAAAATGAGCACGTTGGCGTCGACCGCCATACCAATCGTGAGCACAAGCCCCGCAATGCCCGGCAGGGTGAGCGTTGCGCTGAACCCTGCAAGGAAGGCAATCACGAACAAGATGTTGAAGACGAGCGCAAGGTCGGCAAGAATGCCTGAAGTTCGGTAATAGATAAGCATGAAAATTGCCACAACCACGAAGCCGAACGTGATAGAAAACAGCCCTGCACGAATGGAATCCGCGCCGAGCGACGCGCCAACCGTTCGCTCTTCTGAAATCTGAACAGGTGCTGGAAGCGCGCCCGCTTTTAGGACGATTTCTAAATCTTTGGCTTCTTCAATGCTTCCAATTCCGTTAATGACCGAACTGCCATTCGGAATTTTAGACTGCACAACAGGTGCTGAGTAGACTGCTCCGTCCAAGACGATTGCAATTTGCTTTCCAATGTTTGCCCCTGTGGTTCGCGCCCAAATTTTCGTGCCTTCATCGTTCATTTTCATGTTCACTTCGGGCAGGGATTGGTCGATGCTGAATGTCGCATTGGCTTCAGTGATGACGCTTCCCGTTAGTTCCGCTTCGCGTTTGAGCGCATAAAGCCGATAAAATTTCAGACCGTCGTTTTCGCTTACGGGACGCGCATCGAGGGCAAACTCCAAATCAGAGGGAATACGCGACTTCACGTCGGGGCGATTGAGCAATCCCAAGACGGTTGATTTACCCGCATCGGTTACAAAAAATCCTGCACGCGGGTCGATGATGATTTTATCCGTTGTTTCTTCATCAACAGCAAAAAGCGGATTGACGAGGCGGCGTTGCTCTTTGGTTTTGAGCGAATCGGGAATGGCGCGAATTGAATCTAATTGCGCACGCGCGAGCATTGCGGCAGAATCTACCACGCTGGAGTCGCCTGAGGGCATTACAGGATAGCGCGCTAAATACTCATTGACATCTTGCAAGACTTTGAAGGCGAGTTCGGGGTCGCGCACGAGTTTAAATTCCATTTTCGCCGTGCCTTTGAGCAACTTGCGCACGCGCTCTTTATCGGAAACGCCGGGGAGTTCAACGATGATGCGCCGCCCGCCTTGTGTGAGAATGGTTGGCTCAGCAACGCCGTATTGGTCAACACGGTTTCGGATAATTTCTTTGGCGCGGTCAACGGCTTCGATGGCTTCTTTGGAGAGTTTTTCTACGATTTCTTCATCGCTATCGCGAATTTCGTAGTAGTAGCGCGAAAGTCGGATTTGTCGCTTTTGAAATTCTTCCGCCAAGAGTTTCGGAATTTCTGTGCTTTCCTTTTTAGCGCGTTCTCTGACCACCAGCATCACACTATCGAACTGTGCATCACGATTGCGGGCGCGATTTTCCAA
>CALGMC010000020.1 GCA_937959145.1 uncultured Chlorobiales bacterium | reverse complement strand
GTTGAGCAGATTCAAGACCTTGTAGAGACGGTGCTTATCAAGGAAAATTGGGCGAAGACCGCCAAAGCCTACATTCTTTACCGAAACGAGCGCGCAAAAATTCGCCGTCAGAAGAAGCCAGTGCCGCCTGAAGTCAAAAAGTTAGCCGAAGAGAGCAAGGGCTTTTTCCGCAATCCGCTTTCAGAGCTCATTTACTACCGCACTTATTCGCGATGGCTTCCTGAAAAAGGTCGGCGCGAAACATGGGTAGAAACCGTTGACCGCTACATCGCTTTTATGCGTGAGAACTTGGGCGAGAAACTCACCGATGCTGAATACGCCGAAGTGCGAGAAGCCATTTTGAAACAAGAAGTGATGCCGTCGATGCGGCTCTTGTGGAGTGCGGGCGAAGCGGCTCGCAAAACCAATGTGGCGGCTTACAACTGCTCGTTTATTGCGCCTGAATCCTTGCAAGATTTCGGCGAGATTATGTATATCCTGATGTGCGGCACAGGCGTTGGCTTTTCGGTCGAGCAACAATCAATTCACAAGTTGCCGCAAATCAAAAAGCAAACAGGAAAGAAATTGCCAACCTATGTCGTCGAGGATAGCAAAGAAGGTTGGGCAGATGCATTCGTTTTTGGGTTGAAGACTTGGTTCAACGGTGAAGATGTGGCGTTTGATTATTCAAGCGTTCGACCACAAGGCGCGCGATTGAAAACGATGGGCGGCAGAGCGTCAGGACCAGAGCCGCTTCGCGCATTGATGGAGTTCAGTCGTGAAAGAATTTTGCAGCGTCAAGGGCGGCGGCTCAATACGCTCGATGTGCACGACATTATTTGCAAAATTGGCGAAGTGGTGGTGATGGGCGGCGTGCGTCGCAGTGCCTTGATTTCACTTTCCGATTTGGACGATGTCGATATGCGCCACGCCAAAGACGGCGCGTTTTACATTTCGCACCCACAACGCAGCATGGCAAATAACTCCGCCATCTACAACGAAAAACCGACCGTCTCGGAATTTCTCGATGAGTGGCTCTCGCTCATTAAGTCGGGAAGCGGCGAGCGCGGTATTTTTAATCGCTCAAGCATTTTAGAGCAACTGCCTGAACGCCGACGCGAAAGTTTTGCCAATCACCTCGCGACTTGCGGCACAAACCCGTGCGGCGAAATCATCTTGCGCTCAAAGCAGTTTTGTAATCTTTCCGAAGTCGTCGCCCGTGCTGAAGACACGCCCGAAACCTTGCGCCGCAAAATTCGCCTCGCAACGATTCTCGGCACGTATCAATCCACGCTGACGAACTTTCCATACCTTTCGCCCGAATGGAAAAAAAACTGCGAAGAAGAACGCTTGCTCGGCGTTTCAATCACTGGTCAGTGGGATTCGCCTGCGGTCCGAAACCCTGAAACGCAACGTGCCTTGAAAGCCGAAGCCATCAAGGTCAATGAAGAATACGCCAAGCGATTCGGAATCAATGCGTCAACATGCATTACTTGTGTGAAGCCATCAGGAACAGTGTCCCAACTCGTTGACGCCTCTTCAGGCATGCATCCACGACATGCGCCGTATTACATTCGCCGCATTCGCATTTCGGCAAGCGACCCGCTTTTCAAGATGCTCAAAGACCAAAAGTTCCCCTACAAGCCCGAAGTCGGACAAACCGAAAGCGACGCCACAACCTATGTGCTCGAGTTCCCTGTAAAAGCACCTGATGGCGCAATCTACCGCGACGACCTTTCCGCCATTGAGCAGTTGGAGTATTGGAAACAAGTCAAAGTTAATTTCACCGAACATAATCCATCGGTTACAGTCAGCGTGAGCGACGACGAATGGTTGGAAGTCGGAAATTGGCTCTACAAAAATTGGGAAATAATCGGCGGGCTATCGTTCTTGCCGCGCACCAATCATGTGTATGCGCTCGCGCCTTACGAAGCCATCAGCAAAGAGAAATACGAACAACTTGCAAACGCACTGCCGAAAATTGACTTTGCCGAAATCGTTTGCTATGAAGAATCCGATGAAACACAAGGCGCGAAAGAACTCGCGTGTGTTTCGGGTAGTTGCGAACTCTAAAATGCGCCAATGAACAGAACGCAGTTGAAGAAGGCGGAGCAAACATCTCCGCCTTTTTGTTTTGATTCGCTCGTTTGATTCGTCAAGTGTTTTTTGTTTCTTGAAGGCAATTCAATCAAATGCACAACGATGTCCGAAGTTGCAAAGAAAGTTTATTCGCTTGAAGAATACCTTGCGCTTGAAGCCACAAGCGAAGAGAAGCACGAGTATTACAACGGCGAAATTTTCGCAATGGCGGGCGGCACATTCCGACACGCGCAAATCGTCGAGAATGTATTTGTCGCGCTACGCCAACGCCTGAAAGGAAAATCATGTCAGCCTAAAAGTAGCGACATGCGCATTGCGACGCCGAGCGGGCTTTATACTTATCCTGACGCATCGGTGTATTGTGGCAAGCCTGAATTGAGCGAAGCACAAACGGAGTTAAAAAATCCTGTGGTGATTGTCGAAGTGCTATCAGCAAGCACGAGGAACTACGACCGAGGCGAGAAGTTTCGGTTGTATCGGACGATAGAATCGTTTCGCGAGTATGTGTTGGTGGAGTCAGAAAGTGTGCTGGTGGAGCACTATTCCAAGCGCGAGACGGGTGAGTGGGTGTTGCGCGAATACACAAGGCTGACGGACGAAATAGAACTTCACGCCATCAAAGAAAACATCTCGCTTCAAGAGATTTACGAAGAGGTTATTTTCAACTCAAAAGCAGAATGAGAAGTCGTTGCAGACTACTTTTGTGGTGCGGGCTTTTGGAGCGATTGAATGGTTTGGTCTTGTTCGGCGATGCGGGCGTTGAGTTTTTGAATGGTGGCGTCGCGCTGTGAAATGCTGGTGTTCAGTGAGCGAATGGTGGCATCGCGTGCTGAAATGGCTTGATTGAGCGATTCGTTTTGTTCGTCTTTTTGTTTGAGTTGGGCTTGTTGCTGTTTGATGAGCGATTCCTGTTGTTTGATGAACGATTCCTGTTTGGTGAGGTCGCGTTGAAGCGATTGAAGTTCGCCTTCGCGAAGTTTAATCGTGTTGAGAAGTGTGTCGATGCGCTTGTTGCGTTCTTCAATGATGGCTTGTTTATTCGCGAGGGCTTCTTCGAGGCGACGGTTTTCGTCTAAGCGTTCTTGCAGTTTGCTTGCGGATTCCCCGAAATCACGAATCACATTGCTTTTGAACTCATTGACTTTGTCGTATTCGCGTTTGAGCGAATCGAGTGAGGTTTGTTTTTGTGCGACTTCGCGTTTCAAGCGTTCTAATTCTTCTTGATTGCAGGCTGATAGCGTGAGCACAAGTGAAAGAAGAACGATGTGTTTCATAGTTAGTAAGAAACTTGAAGCGTTAAAAGGTTTGCTGTTCCGAGTTCGTTCGAGAAGGGAACGAAGGCATAATCGAAGTTAAAATTTGCATAGCGAATGCCGATGCCGCCTGAAAGAGAGCGCGAGGCGTTGCCAAAGACATAACCGAATCGAACCCAAAACTGATTGCGAAATTCGAATTCGCCACCGAAACTTGCGAAAGTATTCCCTGAAAAAACGCTTTCAAGACTGCCTTCAAGCAAGAGCGAGCCACCGAGCGACGAGAGTTGAACGGGATAGGCGGCACCAGCGCGAATGATGGTCGGCAGTGCGGTGGATTCATCGCGCAAGGCGTTCATAGAGCCAATGTTTTGAATGGTTGCCGCCAGTGTGAGCGGATTTTTTTCAAAGCGATAGGCGGCGGAAAGGTCGGCGGCGTAGCCACTGGCTTCATCGATGAAAAGTTTTTCATAAATGAATTTTCCTGTGAGCGCGAGCGAGAGTTGTTTTCCGAAGGAGCGGGCGTAAGAGACGGCAAACGCGGCATTTTGCGAATCGAACAATCCGTCAGGCTCAGTGGTGGCGCGGGTGCGAAGGGGAATATCGCGAACAGAAAGCCACGTGAGTGAAACGCCCCACGACGCCGTTTCACCTTTGAACTTTGCCGCAACGAAACTGCTGTATGTGTCAAAGATGTAAAGATTTTGTGAGAAGAGAATGGACGAAGTTTCGCCGTCGGTTAAGCGGGCGGGGTTGTAATAATTTGCCGCCGCGCCTGTGGCTGATGCGGTTCCGACATTTGCCATCGCTTGTTCGCGTGCGGTCGTGCCAATTCTTAAAAAAGTTAAGCCCGTTTCTTGTGCAAAGAGGCTTGCACAGCTCAAAGACAAAAACAGTCCCAGAAAAAATCGCATGAAGTTGAAGTGAGTTGATAAAAAAGTAGGTGAAGATACAAGAAAAGCCGCCGCAAAGGCAAGGCATAACTTGTGCCGTGATGATTGTAAAGCGTTCGGTGTAAAATTTGTAAGCAAAAATAAAACTTTTTATATTCGCAACCTTTTTGGATTAGCCGTAATCGATTCTTTTTGTTTGGTTCTTTTTGTTAAAAGCCGAAGAGTAAATCAGATTCTCGCCGCGAGTAACGCATTCAATCTAATCTTAACCACCGCAACAGTTGCACATGAGATTATCGGAATTTCGCTACAACCTTCCCAAAAATGTAATTGCTTCCGTTCCCAAAGAGCCTCGCGACAAGTGCAAGATGATGGTGATTGACCGTCGCAAAAAAGAAATTACCGACCACAAGTTTTCCGACATTACGCAGTTTCTCAAAAAAGGTGATGTGTTGGTGCTCAACGACACAAAAGTATTTCCCGCACGGCTTTATGGGCACAAAGAAAAGACCTCCGCGAAAATTGAAGTCTTTTTGCTTCGCGAACTCAATAAGCAAATGGGACTTTGGGACGTGCTCGTAGAGCCAGCGCGCAAGGTTCGCGTCGGAAACAAAATTTACTTTCCACAAGATTTGGTGGCGGAAGTCGTCGATAACACCACGTCGCGCGGCAGAACCATTCGCTTCCTCAATCCCGAAATTGATATTTACGAAATGGTCGAGAAAATTGGCTATATGCCAATCCCGGACTACATCAAGCGCGAGCCTGACGAAAAAGATAAAGTGCGTTACCAAACGGTTTATGCGCGCGTGCCCGGCGCAGTCGTTGCGCCCGCCGCAGGGCTTCACTTCACGACGGAATTGCTCACGAAAATCAAACGCATGGGCGTTGAAATTATCTCAATCACGCTTCACCCCGGACGGAGCGTTTTCAATCCGATTGAAGTCGAAGACATCTCAAAGCATAAGATGGATTCGGAATATGTGAATGTGCCTTACTCGACGACGCAGAAAATCAACGAAGTGAAGTCAAAGAAGTCGGGGCGCGTGGTTGCCGTTGGCACAACGGTCTGCCGAGCCTTAGAAGCGCACGCCACCGTCGAAGGACGCATCAAGTTCGGCGAAGGATGGACGGATAAATTCATCTACCCGCCATACGAGTTCAAGGTCGTGGATATGCTCATTACAAACTTTCAACTTCCTGAAACCACACCCCTCATGCTTGTTTCTGCTTTTGCAGGACACGATATTCTGATGAAGGCTTACAAACAAGCCATCAAAACAGGCTATCGCTTTTTAGCATATGGCGACGCTATGCTGATTTACTAACTACACTCGAACGCTTCGCACACTCGTGTCGCTACGCCGCTTTTCAACCGCCGCAACGGTCTACACTGCCGTCAGCACGCTTGGAAAAGCGATGAACTTTTTGCTTGTGCCGTTTTACACGCACGTCGTTCCGCCCGATGAATTTGGCGTCTATAGCGCGCTCTTTCCGTTTTATGCCGTCATGCTCATGATTTTTCAATACGGCATGCCTTCCGCCATTATCAAGTTTTACGCCGAAGCCAAAACCCACACCGAGAAGCAAAACTTCGTCTCTACACTCTTTGCGATGCAGACGGCGAGCGCACTCGTGATGTCGCTATTGATGATTGCGCTTGCGACGCCGATTTCAGTGCTCTTTATCGGCAGTTCTAATTACGCCGATTCCATCATCTTGATTGCCATTAGCCTGTTTGTTGAAACGCTTGGATTTAATTTGCTGTGGCTGATTCGCTCTGACCATCGACTCGCATTGTTTGCGTTCATTTCGCTGGTGTCGCTTGCGATTAACATTGGCGTTGTGTTATGGCTTGTGCCGAAAGGGAATTATGTCTTCAACTTGTTTTTGGCGCAAGTCGTCGCTGTCGTTTTCACTTTCGGCGTGGCGTTCATTGCAAATGCGAATCTATTCAAACGCTATTTCAATAAAGACCTCGCAAAAAAACTTTGGCAGTTCGGCTATCCGCTTTTGGGCTATGGCGTTTTGGCGGTTTTGCTCGATTCGCTCGATAAGGTGCTGGTAACGCGATTCATCTCAAAAGAAGCGGGCGGAATTTACAGCGTAGGCTATCGCTTGGGAATGGTAATGGCGATTTTGAACGTGTCGTTTCGCACGGCACTCTTGCCGTTTTTTGCACAGCGCGTTGAGTCGCATTCGCCGAAAGAAAACGAGATGCTTTTTGTGCAAATTTTTTCGCTCTACACAACAGGACTTGCGGCGGTTTTTTTGGTGCTATCGTTTTTCGTGCGCGACTTCATGACGATAGAAATTTTCGGCTACTCGCTCTTCAAACAAACCTATTTGCCTGCGGCGACCCTCACGCCCGTCGTATTGCTGGCATATTTGATTGCCGCGCCGACGGAGTTCAGCAAAGCCGCGCTGACGAAATCGGGCGACACAAAAGCGTTGTTCAATGGAGTATTGTTTAGTCTGCTCATCAATCTTGCTTTGCTTGCGCTTGTCTTATCTTTTCCGCCGAATGATACCGCCCTAACGCTACAACTTGTCGCATCAACCACCGTTGCCGCTTATCTCTTCAATGTGTTTTATTTCCATTACAAAAGACGAGCGATTGACGCAACGCCTTATCCAATGGCGCGATTCTTCATCATCGTTCTTGTGGCCGCTTTCGCTGTCGCAACGAACGAACTCCTCTTCGCCGAAAAGCCTTTCGTGTTGCGCGTTGCAATATGCTTTGTGTTTGTTAGTGTGGTTGTTGGAATCGGACTAATGCCGTTTTGGAAATTGAGGCGAGCAGGAGCGCGTCGTGATTGATTTGTGAAAAATCTCGTCTATATTATTTCAGCCTCTCTTAAACACACAAACTTGCTTTGAATTATGGAGACCTACTACAACCCCGCAGACCTTGCCAAATTTGCCCAAGTCGGCGAAGGCAATAAAGAATTGATGGATAAATTCTTTGCGTGGTATGGCGCAGTCTTTGCCGAAGGCGCGCTAAGCGAACGCGAAAAAGCCTTGATTGCACTTGCCGTTGCGCACGCCGTTCAGTGTCCTTATTGCATCGACGCCTACACGCAAGAGTCCCTCTCCAAAGGCGCAACGCTTGAACAAATGACCGAAGCCGTTCATGTAGCCGCAGCAATTAGAGGCGGTGCCTCGCTCGTTCACGGCGTTCAAATGAAAAACGTCTATCAAAAACTTTCAATGTGAAAACGACATGATGACCGCAACGAAAAGTTTGAAATCAATTCATCACCCGCTTGCCTCGACAGAAGAACAGTTGAAGATTATAGACGAGCGATTGAAATTGCCCGCTTTCGATGAACTCTTCAAACAAACGGGCGAAGCAGAACTGCGCGCAACAGGCATTGAGATTTTTCAAATCAATGTCGGCAAACTTTGTAATCAAGTCTGCAAGCACTGCCACGTCGATGCCGGACCCGACCGCCGCGAAATCATGACACGCGAGACACTTGAACAATGTTTAGAGGCATTAGCCAAAACAAACATTCCGAAAGTTGACATCACGGGCGGCGCACCTGAAATGAATCCGCACTTCCGCTGGTTCGTCGGCGAAGTCAAAAAACTTAACCGTCATGTGATGGTGCGTTCAAACTTGACAATCCTGCTTGCAAACGGATTTACCGACCTGCCTGAATTTTTCGCTCAACACGGCGTCGAGGTGATTTCATCGCTCCCGCACTACACGCCGTCGGTAACGGATAAACAGCGCGGCGAAGATGTTTTTTCGCGCTCCATTGAAGCCATCAAACGCTTGAACGCATTAGGCTATGGCAAAGAGGAAAGTGGCTTAATCTTCAATCTCGTCTACAATCCTGTTGGTGCGTTTTTGCCGCCAAATCAAAGTTCGCTCGAGAAAGATTACAAACGCGAACTCTTGAAGCATCATGGCGTTGTGTTCAATCGCCTTTACACGATTACTAACATGCCCATTAGCCGCTTCTTGGATTATCTGCTGGTGTCGGGAAATTATGAATCGTATATGACGAAACTCGTCTCGCTGTTCAATCCTGCCGCCGCCAAAGGCGTGATGTGCCGAAATACGCTCTCCATCGGTTGGGACGGCTATTTGTATGATTGCGACTTCAACCAAATGCTCGACTTGAAAGTCGGCTATGGCGCGCCGATTCACATCAAAGATTTTGACGTGGCGAAACTGAGCACGCGCAAAATTGTAACGCGGCAACATTGCTACGGATGCACGGCGGGCGCAGGGTCAAGTTGCGGCGGAGCAACGGCATAACTTCGGTTGAGCATGATTCAAATCGTTCCGTTGCAAGCGGCGCATAAAGAGCCCATTCGCAAACTGCTTTGGGAAACAAATGCCTTTCGAAGCGACGAAGTCGAAGTCGCGCTCGAACTCATCGACGAGTGCCTTGCTTACACAAGTTTCAATCCTGAAAATTATCAGATTTACTCGGCGATTGAAGGCAGTGCGGTTTTAGGCTACATTTGCTTCGGCAAAACGCCGATGACGCTCTCGACTTACGACCTTTATTGGATTGCCGTCGCACGCGAAGCACAAGGCAAGGGCGTTGGCAAGAAACTGTTTGAGTTTGCTTGTAAGGAGATTCAGAGGCAGGGCGGAAAACTGATTGTGATTGAAACCTCGTCTCAACCGCACTACGAAAACACGCGCCGCTTTTACGAGAAAATCGGTTGCCAATTAGAAGCGCGCATCAAAAATTTTTATCGCGTGGGCGACGATAAACTCATCTACACCAAACATTTCTGAAATTTCGTGTCGTATCAATCCTCGATTTCATCTCACTCCCCGATTGGCGTATTTGATTCAGGCGTCGGCGGCTTGACGGTCGTGCGCCAACTGCGCCAACTGCTTCCAAACGAACACATCATCTACTTTGGCGACACGGCGCGCGTGCCTTACGGAACAAAGTCCGAACCAACCGTGCGCAAATACGCCGCCGAAGATACCGCATTGCTACTCCGCTACGAGCCGAAACTCATTGTGATTGCTTGCAATACCGTTTCTGCACTTGCGCTCGATACCGTTCAAGAAACAGCGAAGGGCGTTGGCGTTTTAGGCGTCATCAAAGCAGGTGCAACACTTGCGATTGAGAAAAGTGAGCATAAGCGCATCGGTGTGATTGGCACACAAGCCACGATTGCCTCCTACGCCTACCAACGCGAACTGCATCGCTTGAATAAAGACGTGCAAGTCTTTGCCAAAGCATGTCCGCTCTTTGTGCCGCTTGCCGAAGAAGGATTTGCCACGCACGAAGCGTCAAAATTGATTGCAAAGGAATATCTCGCCGAATTGCTCGACTCGCGCATCGATGCACTCATCTTGGGTTGCACGCATTATCCATTGCTCAAACCGACCATTCAAGATGTGGTGGGGAAAAGCGTTGAACTGATTGATTCTGCCGAAGCTGTCGCGCGTGAAGTTAAAGCCCATCTTGCACAACAGCAGTTGCTTTCCGACGCAACGCCCCAGCCGCCGCGCGTGCTCGTCAGCGATATGCCTCAACGATTCCGAACCGTCGCCGAACGCTTTTTGGGAATGGAGTTGGGAGAAATCGAACTGGTTGCGCTTTAAGCGTAAATCGCCTTACAACACTTCTAAAATTTTAGATTTCACTATCACCTTTTTCGCACGCACCTGAATTGCCTTGTCAAGACGGGCGCAGACGGGCGCAAGAGCCTTTTTTTCGTCAGTAAAAATTTCAGCAATCACGTCGCCTTTTTTCACTTTATCGCCGACTTTTTTTCGGAAAAGAATCCCTGCTTTTGAGTCAATCGAGTCTTCTTTTTTCATGCGTCCTGCGCCAAGCGTGATTGCGGAAAGACCAACTTCCAGCGCGTTGATGTCGGAAATATAGCCGTCCGTGCTTGCCGTTACCTGTTCAGTGAATTTTGATGTTGGATATTTTGAAAAGTCTTTGAGCGGTGAAATGTCTGCGCCTTGTGCTTTGGCGATGTCTAAAAATTTTTGGAAGGCTTCTCCGTTTGCAATCTGACGCTTTGAGCGTTCAATGCCGTCTTGAATCGAGTCGGTTTTCTTTGCAAGCCAGAGCATCGCGCCTGCAAGCGTGAGCGAGACTTCGAGCGTATCCTTTACGAGCGCGTCGTTTCGTCCTTGCAAACATTCCATACACTCTTTGACCTCGAGCCAATTTCCGACGGCGTAGCCGAGTGGCTCCTCCATTGATGTGATGAACGCTTGAACGCGCTTGCCATAACTTTCGCCGATTTGAATCAAGGTTTGGGCTAATTCTTTTGAGCGTGAGTATTCTTGCATGAATGCGCCTTTGCCTGTTTTGACATCGAGCACGAGCGCGTCGAGCCCTGACGCAATTTTCTTTGACATAATGCTGGAGGCGATGAGCGGAATGGACTCGACGGTTGCCGTAACATCGCGAAGAGCGTAGAGCAGTTTATCGAGCGGTGCGATTTCCTTTGTTTGTCCAATCAAAGCGCAGTGATGTGTTTGGAGCAGGCGAAGAAATTTTTTTTCGGACAGATGAACATTGAAATTCGGAATAGATTCGAGTTTATCGAGTGTGCCGCCTGTGTGTCCAAGTCCGCGCCCTGAAACCATCGGCACGGCAACGCCAAGGCTGGCGACAATCGGCGCAAGGATGAGCGAGGTTTTATCGCCCACGCCGCCTGTGGAGTGTTTATCGACCTTCGGCGCGCGAACTGCGGAAAGATTGGCAACCTTGCCGCTTTCAATCATCGTTTTGCAGAGCGCAGTCATTTCGGCTTTTGAAAGCGAGCGAAAAAATATCGCCATCAACATTGCCGAAACTTGATAGTCGGGAATTTTGCCAGCTTGGTAGGACGAAAAGAAAAAGCGAATTTCTTCTTCGGCAAGCGCGTTGCCGTCTCGCTTTTTGCGAATGAGTTCGACAGGATTCATGCAGTTTTGGAAAAATTAAACGCGGCGCAGAAGCAGTAAATCTTGAAGCGTTTTAACCCCGATTTTTTCAAACTGTTTGAAAATGCGTGCGGCAATTTGAGCCGTTACAAACGCATCGCCAAGCGCGTGGTGGCGTGTTTCGTTTGGAATATGAAATTTCTCGCAGAGTTTATCCAATTCATATTCTTCCATGCGGTGCGGATTGAGCAGAAGGTATTGCGAAGATTGTTCAGCAGAGTCGACCGCGTGGGCAAGTTCAACCGTATCGGTGAAGTAATTGATGAGCGGTCGTCCGTAAAGACGTTTCATTTCAGAGCCGATGAAGCCAATATCAAAAAGGGCGTGGTGCGCCACCAACACATCGGCTTTAATGAAGTCCAAAAATTTCGGTAACACTTCTTCAATCGAGGGTGCGGCGACGGTTTCAGACGGCGTGATGAAATGCACTTTCACGGTCTCGGCAGGTGCGCAGTGATTATCAGGATTGACGACGGCGTAGAAGGTATCGTTCAAATCAACCCGACAGCCTTTCATGCCAACCGCACCAATCGAGAGCAGTCGGTCGCCTTTCTTTTCTTCAAGTCCGGTCGTTTCCGTGTCGAAGACGACGAAGCGCAAATCGCAAATCGGCGTTTTCTTGTTCGGAAGTTGCTGAAGAAAATAGGCTTTGACAGTCTCGTCTAAATCGGCAGGAAGCGCGGGCGTTTTACGAAATAAAGTCTCAAACCACATGGCTGTTGTCAAGTTGATTGGAAGTGATGAGCGAAAAGTAAGACGATTTATGATGTTGTGCAAAACAGTTCATGGACTGCTTATACTGTTCGGAATGACCAACAAATGAGTAATGAATAACGAGTAATGAGTAATGATGAAAGAGATACAAGCCATTCTTCACTATTCACTCTTCATTATTCATTAACGACGCGCTCATTTTGAGCGAGGCGAAGCATCTACAAACTTGCGTTGTTGTTCCGCTACACATTCATTGGAAGGAATTGCGACGTTCTGTATCTTCGCCCTTCATTTTTGAATCAAACTTTGCGAATGTCAATTCCTTTGTTCATCAAGCGTGGCTTGATTGCTGTTTTCGTGTTCTTGCCGCTTACGGCCTGGGGTCAAGATGTGCTTCAGCAGTTTCGTGACCAAACATCAGCCTCACAAGCGACGGGAGAAAGTCGTTCGTCATTGCTCAGAAATTATTTTTCGGGATTTTCACAAGAGCAAAATTTCTTAGACAAAATTTCGGCGTTGCCGCAGGCGTCGGCTTCGTTACAAGCCATTCCGTTGGAAGAGACGATTGACGCAGAGAAATATGTGCTGGGTGCGGGCGATGTTATTGAAATCAGCATCTTTGCGCTGACGCCGATTACATTTCGCGCAACGGTTTCTGCCGATGGTGCGCTGACGCTTCCGAATGTTGGCGCGATTGAAGTAAGCGGCAAAACATTGGCTTCTGTTAAGCCTGAACTTTTGTTGCAGTTATCGAGGCAGTATAAAAACAGTGCGGTTTCGATTACGCTGCAGCGTCCGCGCACGTTTTTGGTAACGGTTACAGGTGCAGTTCGCACGCCTGGCAAGCACATTGTCTCGTCAGTTGACCGTGTCGATAAAGCGGTTCTGCTGGCAAACGCGCCGCCGATTGAAAACAACACGCTCGCGCCAACGCTTCAAACAGAAAAACTCAACAGCGATAGGCTTTCCGTGCGTCTTTATCCGAACTATGCGCCGCACATTCAGCCGTCGCTTCGGCGAATT
>CALGMC010000019.1 GCA_937959145.1 uncultured Chlorobiales bacterium | reverse complement strand
AGGCAAATCACATTAAGCAGAAGATTTTTAGGGTTCACTTTCGCAGCAGATGTCATTGTGTTTGAGGCGTAAGAAACTCGCATATGGCTTGCTTGGTATTTTAATTTGAGATATTTGAGTAAAACTTGAAAACGATTTTTTGACTAAATTTCACTTTGGCTTTACAATACAAAAAAAGAAATGCAAATTTTATGCCGTTTTTAATTTTGCGTAAAAGATAACAACATTTTTCATTGGCGGGATATTTGTAAGCGGGCTAATCTTTTCATTCTCTCGTATTTTCGCTTTTTTATTTTCGCTTTATGCTGAGCGAGATTGCACTTTTTGGTTTCAGGGGATGAGAACGCTCGGTTGATGGATAAGGTTAAGGAATTAGATTTGATACCGTTGATACACCTGAGCGCGGAAGAGCGCGAAGCTCTCCCGCTACTGTCAGGCGAAGGTTACTTCTTCTTTGCGGGTGCGGCTTTTGCCAGCGAGTCAGCCATGGCGAGTGAATCGGCTTTCGCTTTGGCGGCGGCTTCAGCGGCGGCTTTTTCTTCTTCGGCTTTCTTGATTGCGGCAAGCGAATCCGCGACTCTTGTGGAATCAGCCTTACGCTTTTTCTCGACTTCTTCTTTGCTGGGTCCGCAACCGATTGCGGCAATCGCGACCGTCAACATGACGGCGACTAAGAGGTTCTTCATCGTTTGATTGAAAGGTTTATTGTTAAGAATTGAACACATTGCTGTGTTTTAAGAAAAATTGGATTGTCAGTTTTTGACTGGAAAATGTAGGCACAAATATACGCAATTTCCCCTTCTTCACAAATTTTTGGTTGACGAGCGGTGAGTGGGTCGCTCATCACTTTTTTTCGTTGTTTTTTACCAAAAGTATTACAGAATGTATCGGCTCAGGTCTCGGTCTTTGGCGATTTTGCTGAGGCGATTTTCGACAAAAGTTTTGTCAATGACGATTTTTTTGCCTGAGTGATTTTCAGGCACTTCAAACATCAGGTCTTCGAGCAGGCTGGTCATGATGGTGTGCAGTCGGCGTGCGCCGATGTTCTCGACCGATTCATTGACCTGGGCGGCGGTGGCGGCGATTTCGCGAATGCCGTCGTCGGTGAATTCCAAGTCGACGCCTTCGGTTTTGAGCAAGGCGGTGTATTGCTTGATGAGCGCGTTTTCGGGTTGAACGAGAATTTTGACGAAATCGTCTTCGGTAAGGCTTTTGAGCTCGACGCGAATCGGGAAACGCCCTTGCAGTTCAGGAATTAAATCCGACGGTTTTGAGACGTGGAACGCGCCTGATGCGATGAAGAGGATATGGTCGGTTTTGACCATGCCGTATTTGGTGGCGACCGTAGAGCCTTCGACGATAGGGAGCAAATCGCGTTGAACGCCTTCACGACTGACGTCGGGTCCGCCTCGCGTGCCGTCGGCGGTAGCAATTTTGTCGATTTCATCGATAAAGACGATGCCCGATTCCTCGACACGAAAGATGGCTTCTTTGGTTACCACGTCCATATCGATGAGTTTTTGGATTTCTTCTTGTTCAAAAATCGTTTTGGCTTCGGCGACGGTAACTCGGCGTTTTTTGCGTTTCTTTGGCAATCCGCCCACGATGTCTTGAAGCATGCCACCCAAGTCTTCGACCGGACCGAAAGGTCCGAGAATCTGCATCATACCTTGTGGGTCGCTTGAAATTTCAATCTCGACCGTGCGTTCGTCTAATTTTCCCTGCCGCAGACGCTCGCGCATTTTCTCGCGGCTCTTATCGTTGAGCTCGAGTTCGGATTTTGCATCTCCCTGCTCCTCAGTGTCATCGTGAAATGCTTTTTCAAGTTGGCTTGAAGATTTTTTGACGGGCGGAAGCAGAATGTCTAAAATGCGCTCTTCGGCAAGTTGGCGCGCTTTATCTTGGACTTCGGCAGATTTTTCTTGGCGAACCATATTGACGCTCAGGTCAGTGAGGTCGCGAATCATCGACTCGACATCGCGCCCGACATAGCCGACTTCGGTGAATTTGGAGGCTTCAACTTTGATGAACGGCGCACCGGAAAGTTTCGCCAACCGCCGTGCAATTTCGGTTTTGCCTACGCCTGTGTGCCCAATCATGATGATGTTGTTCGGCATGATTTCTTCTTTCAGCGCACCTTGAACCTGCTGACGGCGATAGCGATTTCGGAGCGCAATGGCAACAGATTTTTTTGCCTCTTGCTGACCGATGATATACTTATCTAACTCCCGCACAATTTGTTGTGGCGTAAGATTTTTCAAGGCGAATGTGGATTCGATTTGATGATGCTTTCCGTTGCTCTGACCTTTTTCAGTTTCTGAAAGTTCTGTGCTTTTGCGTGCCATTTTTGATTTGTGAATAAAATTTTAGACTTCCTCAACTTTAATGTTGCTGTTGGTATAAATGCAAATATCGGCGGCGATTTTCAGCGATTCGGTAACGATGGTTTTCGCGTCTAAATCGCTGTATTTCATCATGCCTCGCGCTGCCGCCAGCGCATACATGCCGCCACTTCCGATAGCGACAATTCCATCTTCGGGTTCAATGACATCGCCCGTTCCTGAAATAATCAGTGCTTTTTCAGGCGAGATGACGGCGAGCATGGCTTCCAAACGTCGAAGATATTTATCGGTGCGCCAATCTTTGGCAAGCTCGACGGCGGCGCGCTCCAATTTACCGCTATGGGCTTGCAGTTTTTCTTCAAATTTTTCGAGGAGCGTCATAGCGTCTGCCGTGGCACCGGCAAATCCGACCAAGACTTTTCCGCCGTGCAAGCGTCTGACCTTTGTGGTAGAATGTTTGAGAATAGTCGCGCCCTGTGTCATTTGTCCGTCTGACCCCAGCGCGCCTTTTCCGTCTTTTAAGACTCCGACGACGGTGGTTGCGTGAATGTTCATTTCCTTTGGTTAAGTGTAGTGAGTAAAGTTGTTGGAACTTTAACGATTGCGGTTACTTGATTGATTCAATTTTTTTGCGCAAGCGTGCAACGGGAATGCCGAGTTGCTCGCGATATTTGGTTACGGTTCGTCGTGCAAGTTTATAGCCGCGCTCGCTGAGCAATTCAGCGAGTTTGTCGTCGGAAAGCGGCTTTCCGGATTCTTCTTTTTCGATGAAGTCTCTAATGGCTTGTTTGATGATGCGATTAGAGACTTCATCGCCCGATTCCGTTTCCATTGCCGTTGTGAAGAAATACTTGAGCTCAAAGACGCCGAAATCGGTCTGCACATATTTTCCACTCACCACGCGGCTGATGGTGGCGATGTCGAGCTGAGTATCTTCGGCGATGTCTTTAAGAATCATCGGTTTCAATTTTGATTCGCCGTGAACGAAGAATTCATATTGGCGGTTCATGAGTGCGGTCATGACTTTTTGCATCGTGTGTCGGCGCATTTGAATCGCACCGATGAAGCCTTTGGCGGCAGAGAGTTTTTCGCGCAAGAACTCTTTCGTCTCTTTGGACTGTGTTTTATCGGTCAGCAATTTTTTGTAGTGCTTTGAGAGGCGAATTTGAATGTTTGTTCGCTCGTTTGAAGTCAGCACAAGGTCTTGACCATTGAAAGTAATGGTAAAGTCGGGAATTACATAATTACCAATTCGTGAAGGCGCGTCACCGCCGGGCTTTGGGTTAAGTTTTTGAATGAAGGCAACGGCGCGCTTGAGCTCGTCGGGCGAACAGGCGAGGTTTTGAAGTAATTTTTCATAATGCTTCATGATGAAGTCGTTGTAGTGGTGGGTGAGGATTTTTTGCGCCAAAGCGCGAGCGTCTTCGTGTTCGTCATCAAGGTCTTCTTTGGCGAGTGCGGTGAGTTGAATGAGCAAGCACTCTTGCAGGTTTCGTGCGCCGACGCCGGGCGGGTCGAGATACCAAATTTTTTCAAGGACGGCTTCGATTTCTTTTTCGGTTGTCTCGATGCCAGCGGTCAGCAATCCGTCGTGAATGATATTGAACGAGCATCGCAGGTATCCGTCGTCGTCGAGGTTGCCGATAATTTCTTCGGCAATTCGAAGTTCTTTTTCGGAGAAGTCGAGCAAGTGGAGTTGCGCGAGCAATCGTTCAGATAGATTTTCTTCGTAGGTGGGTTGAAGATACTCGCGCTCGTCGTCGTTTGGTTCTCGCTGTTGTTGCACTTTATAGCCTTCGTCGTCGTTGTTCAACACCTCTGCAAGTTCAGCGTCGAAGTCGTTTTCTTCTTGTGGGGCTATTTCTTCCTCGAGTTTTTTTTCTGTTGCTTTTTTTTCCTCAGACTGATTTTCCGAGCGCGTCGATTCAAGTGGCGGCTGTGCCGCGTCGCGGATTGCAGTTTCAAGAGAATTAGGCTCAGGTGGCATCTCGTTGGGGAGCACTTCGTCGTGGTCTTGTTCTTCCCCAAGATTTCCTTGTCCTTCCTCGAGCAGAGGATTTTCTTCCAACTCTTGCTTGACGCGCTGCTCTAACTGCAAGACAGGCAGTTGCAGAAGTTTGGTGTAGAGAATTTGTTGCGGGCTGAGCCGCAAGGTTTGAACTTGTCGTTGTGAAAGTCCGTGTGAACTCATCGTTGCTCTTTCAGTTCAAAATTCATTCAAGATTTAAACTTGTAGTTAAGGTCCTTGTCGGATTTGGACTGGCGGCACACGTTGAGAAATTTTTTCATCCAAGCTACTCCATATTTTCTCTCCAACGCAGGGGCAAGAAATTCATACAGATAGACTTTTTCTTTCGCGCCGCACGCGCGCCCTGCTTCGCACTCCTCGATTTGCATATACACCAACGCCTCCATTCCAAGCCGCCGCCGAACTCGTATTGGAAACAAGTGGCACGAAATCGGTTTCCGAAATTCGCTTTCGCCATTCAAATACAATTTTTCCAAGTTACATGTGGCAATCCCGTTCTCATCAATCGTAGCAAACACGCACTCGCGCCCTTCAACCGTCGTCAAAAATAAACTTCCTTGATGCACTTCATAAACGCCTTTCTCGTCAATGGTTTTCTGATTGGCTTCGGGCAAATAAGGTTTCACTTTGTCCAATAGCGATTCAATGATTTCGACTTCGTCGCTCGTAACGGGCGCACCCAATTCGCCGACCACGCAACACGCGCCCTTGCACCGACCTAAATCGCATCGAAATTTTGCACGAAGCACTTCGTCGTCAATAAGAACCCCGTCTATTACAATCACTTCAAAATCATCATTTGAGTTGAGCAGTTTTTTTGCACAAAGATTATGCCAATGAATGTAAGAAAAAATGTATCGCGAAGAAACGGTATCGCGGTTGAAGGCGCATGAAAAAGTGATGAATTGGATTTTTTATTTTCAACGTGAGCCTGTATATTTGCGTCCCTTTTTTGAAGGCTAATTTGAAGGCACAAGCAGGCGCGGTTAGCTCAGTTGGTTAGAGCGCCACCTTGACACGGTGGAGGTCACTAGTTCGAATCTAGTATCGCGCACAAGTCAGACTTTTTCACACTCAACGATTTACATCAAACGACTTACACTCATGGCAAAGGCAAAAGGCAATCGCATTACCATCACGCTCGAATGCACCGAAGCGCGCAAGGAAGGAAAATCGCCCTCGCGCTACACCACACAAAAGAACAAGCGCAACGACACCGAGCGGTTAGAACTCAAAAAGTATAACCCTGCATTAAAGCGCAGAACGATTCACAAGGAAGTCAAGTAATTCTCGTTTAAGATTTTTGATTCGATTTCAAGAGGCGGAGCGCAGTTTCCGCCTTTTCTTTTTTTGTTACCTTTGAGTGCTTTTGCGAGATTTTTTTGAACGAGATGTGAAGAAACGCCTATCCATTTTTTTGAAACTGCTCGCCGTGATGGTCGTGGCAGTGGTGCTCATCAATGCCGCCGTTGTGATGGCATTTCGTTTGGCGTTCGATTTGCCCGAAGACCCGCCACCCTCGCCGCGTGGCTATGCGCGCGTTATCGCCACTTACCTCGCCGATGAAATCGGCTCGCCGCCCGATACGCTCAAAGCGCGCAAGTATGCCGAAAAATTAGGCATTGGCATTCGCCTCGAAACGCCCGACTTCGTTTGGACTTCGCCAACGCCCGTTGAGTGGGACATCGTTGAGCCTGCACCTTTGCCTCTGCCTGATTCCAAGCCGCGCACCCGCATGCTCCGACAGCGCGACCGTCGCGCCGTTATGATTGTGCGTGACGAAACCGTTTTTTCGTTCAAACTCAGAGACCTGCCGCCGCCGCAAAGTTTTTTTTCAACCGAGCGCGCTGTGCTTTGGCTACTGCTCTTCCTTTCGCTTATCGGCGTTGGATTGTTCTTTCTGCTTCGCCACATGTTTTCACCCATTCAAACCTTGATTGCAGGCACAAAGCGCATCAGCACGGGTGATTTCTCAACTGCGATTGAAGTGAATCGGCGCGACGAACTCGGCGAACTCGCCCATTCCTTCAACGCCATGAGCGCACGAATTGGCAACATGCTCAAACGCGAGCGCGAACTCTTGCTCGACGTCTCGCACGAACTGCGCTCGCCCTTAACGCGCATGAAAGTTGCCCTCGAACTCATTCCCGATAGCGATGCGAAAACCCAACTCCAAAATGATGTCGATGAACTCAACGCCATGCTCACCGAACTCTTGGAGTCGGAACGCTTGCAGTCGAGCAACGGCAGTTTGAAACCCTCTCACTTCGACCTCACTGAACTTGCCGAAGAAGTTCGGTCGGAATTTCGAGAGGAGCATCACCGCATCGCGATTGAGACAGAACAACCGATTTCACTTTACGCCGATAAGGAGCGCATTCGCTTACTTTTGCGAAACCTCATTTCCAACGCGCTTAAATACTCGCAAAGCCTCGTGCGTGTTCATTTTTCTCAAACGCCTTCACACATCACACTTCGCGTTTTGGACAAAGGCAAAGGCATTGCAAAAGAAGATTTGAAGAAAATTTTCGAGCCCTTCTACCGCACCGATTCGGCTCGCGTGAGAATGAACGGCGCAGGCGGATTTGGCTTAGGACTTTACCTGTGCAAAAAAATCGTTGAAGCGCATGGCGGCTCGATTACGGCTCAAAGTGAGGCGGGCGAAACTTGCTTCGAGGTTCAACTTCCTCAACGTGCAAAAGGCGACTCGCTCTGAATCGCCCTTTACATTACGCAGTGCCATACGCCCATGTTGAAAGGTGCTTTTACTTCTTGGGCAAGGAGGTTCGTGCGGGCATCATCGGCTCAACGAGGCGACGCTCGCTGTTCGTGCTCGACACACTTCGCACATTCGTTACGCGAACATTATCGACAAACCAACCTCTGAATCCGTTGTAGAGATTGTCGCGCGTCTCAAACTTGAAGCGCACGCGAATTTGCTGACCTGCAAAGGGGCTTAAATCAAATTCTTCAAACCGCCATACAGGTGCTTTATTAAAGCCGCCCGACGTGAAAGGCAGTGCGTTACGCTCATTTAAAATCGGGTCAGTGAATGGATTAAGCCGACCAAGCCTAACGGAGTCGCCATTGGCACGAATGACCTCGACTTGCATGATGTCATATCCCGATGCGTTTGGATTGACGCTTTCAATTTCAAACCAAGTCCAGAACGAAAGCGTGGCGACTGTATCGGCGGTGAGGTTGATGAGCGGCGAGGTTAAGGTGCCCGAGTTTGCACTCATGCTTGTTCCGCCCGAAAGTGAATCTTGTGGAAGACGGATTTGACCGATAAAACTGCCCGTTGTGTCTTGCCCATACCAGAAAGCAAACTGCCCTTGAAATGCTTGCGGAATGGCGGCGTTTGAGTTATCGTTTGGCGCGAGTTTGACATAGCGCGGGAAATTTTTGTTTCGAATGGCGGCATTGTTTTGTTGGCGATGCCAGAAGCCCGTGCGCGTCCAGTTTTTATCGGTTTCAACATCGTCTTCAAATCGGACTTGACCCGTAACTGACGCAGGCATGAGCGAGGTTTGAACAGGCGTCGTTTGATTTGCATTAACGCTTACATTTCCAACCACTCGCGTTACAAAGCCTTGACGCACAAAGCGAACTTTGAACGAAGGAATCGCTGTGCCGACCGATGAAGTAATCGGAATTGCGCCGATGGAAAAGCCCCCGTTTGCATTGGACGTGGTCGAGGCAAAGTAGCCGTTTGTCAGCGATTCATCGGTTGCGCTAATGGCGACATTGACGCCTTGAAGCGGGTTGCCGTTGTTGTCACGCACAATGCCTGAAATCGCGCCAATCTGAACCGTAAGCGATGTGTCGGCGGGGAACAAATCAATGAACGCGAGCGCGCCTTGCGTTTCGCTAACGACGATGCTATCGGCAGATGTTGGCTTGTAGCCGGGCACAATCGCGCTAAGTTTGTAGAGTCCGTTAGCGAGATTTTGAAAATTGAATTGCCCTTGTGCGTTCGTCGTTTGCGTTCCAACGGCAGTGCCAGATTGCGTCGTGAGCGAAATGCTCACATTTGGCAGTGGCGAGAGTTGAACGGCATCAACAACAACGCCGCTGATACTTCCCGCATTATTAGTTGGAGCCGTAACGCCTTTGTTGTCGTCTTCGCAAGCAGAGATAAAGACAATCAGCAGAAGGCAGAAAGCCAAATACACAGATTTTTTCATTCTCGTTGGTGTTATGGTATGTTGATAAAAGCGCAACAGTGGGAGCAAAAATCGGCGGCATGAAAGCCCATTCCAAACCCATTTTTTCGAATTGTGACAGCGAGGCGTAAGGACATTTGTTGGAATGAATCATCAAAACCGATATGTTTGACTTTTGCAAACTTTCAATTCACATTCGCTTGCGTCTTCAACTTCTTCTCTTGTGTTTTGCCGTGTCGCTTCTTGGCGCGTGTTCGGGCGGATTAGAGCCAATACCTGAAACCCGAAGCGCGATGCAAGGCGTGATTCGATTCAAGAATCGCGCACCAGCCGATAGCGTGCAACTGCTTTTCTTGGCAGGATTCCCGACGCCGCCACAAGTTTTTCCGAACGATTTTTTTACTGCCGTCAACAACCGCGATACGCTCTCGCTCTTCGACCGCTATCAAGCCGGTGCCGATAGCATCGTTTATGAAGCGCGATGGAATGTTCGGCGATATGAGTATTTGATTGTCGCCCAGTTTATCGCTGAGCCGACGATTACATCGGTCTTCGTGCGAGAGAATTGGCGTGTGGTGGGGCTTTACGGACGCATCGGAAATTCGGCACTTGGCACGCCCGTTGAAATTCGCGAAGGGCAAGTTACACGCGGCATTGATATTGAGGTTGATTTTTGGAATCCGATTCCGCTTCCGTCTGAATAGCAAGTCTTATTTTGGCATTTCACTTCGGAATGGTTGAAAATCGCACCATCAAATAAATCAGGACAAACATATCGAAGAGTATGAAGAACGCGAACCCGATGTAAAACGCCGCACCGAGTTTGTTCGTCTCCTGCATTGCCGACTCCGCCGTCGAGTGGAACACAAGTAGCATCAACATGAGCACGCTGCACAAAATCCAAAGCAAGAGCGAGAGCACTTCATTTGACGATTGCGCCTTGCGCTTAGGCGCAAACCAATACTCGCGATTGGGCAAATTGAAGTAGACTGCTTTTCCGCTTCTTAAAAGTGCGCCCACAATTCCAAAAATTACCAGCAGAACGGCGATGACCGCTACATGCGAGAGAATCATACTTTCCTTTGAAGAAAACGAAGTCGCCTTGCCGCTTGAACCAAAGTGCATCGGCACGCTTTCGGGCAGGATTGGATAAAAGTAGGCGATGAGTCCGAAGTGCGTCAGCAACAGCATCACTACGCCGAGCGATGAAATTTTGAGATTTGTCATCATAGTATTTTTAATCTTTTATGAACGCGCCTCTGCCATAGCGTTTCATTTTTTTTCCTGCTTTGAGTCTTTGAAATTTTTATTGCGATGCTCTTTAACGGCGCGCGTGAGCAGAAATTCAATCTGCCCGTTGACGCTCCGAAATTCGTCCGCCGCCCATTTCTCTAACTCTTTGAGCAACTCAGGATTGAGACGCAAGACAAAGGCTTTTTTTGATTTTTCACTTTCTGCCATTCCTCAACACATTTTACGCGCTCAGTTGTAGAGCGTGCCCGTATTGACGACCGGGCTTGCGCTTTTATCGCTACACAGCACCACAAGCAGATTGCTTACCATTGTGGCTTTGCGCTCTTCGTCTAACTGAACAACATTTTTTTCAGAGAGTTTTTCAAGAGCCATTTCCACCATTCCGACCGCACCTTCAACGATGAGTTTGCGCGCCGCAATCACGGCGGAGGCTTGTTGGCGTTGAAGCATGGCACTTGCGATTTCAGGCGCGTAAGCAAGATGGCTAATTCGCGCCTCAATGACTTTTACACCCGCTCGTTCAAGCCGCGCCGAAAGTTCATCTTCCAACATCTTATTGACTTTTTCCGCGCCGCCTCGCAGGGTGATTTCATTAGGCTCGGTTTCGCTGAAATTGTCGTAAGGGCAGGAACTTGCGAGGTTTCGCACTGCCGCTTCGCTTTGCACACTCACGAAATTGACATAATTGTCGACTTCAAACGCCGCACGCGCGGTTTCTTCAACTTGCCAGACAATCACCGCCGCAATCTCAATCGGATTGCCGACTTTGTCATTGACCTTGAGCTTCTCTCCGTTCAAATTCCGCGCACGAAGCGAAATTTCTTTCTTCGCGAAAAAGGGATTCGCCCACCAAAACCCGTTGGCTTTCACCGTGCCGATGTATGAGCCAAAGAGTGTTATCACCCTCGACTCATTTGGATTAACGACAAAGAAGCCCGACACGAGCACTCCCCATACCAAAGACACTGCAACGCCAAGAAAAATTTGGCGAAAGACAAACAAGAACACGATTGCGCCGAGCATGAGCATCGCCACCGCCAAAATGCCGTAGCCCGACATCGGCACAAAGGGCTTCTCTTGATGCGTGTATTGCGAATATGTTTTTTCCATTTTCAGTGAGTTTTAATTTGATATTAAATTGATAGCATTATACTACCAAATTAAATTGAAGTTTCAAAACTTTTCATAAGTCTGAAAAACACGCAAGAAAAGCCCACAACGCAATGTAAATTTGCGCGCTTTCAATCAAGAGTTCATCTCAATACTTAAACTTCATTCAACATGTCATCACAAAAAATTGCACTCGTAACGGGAGCGAACAAAGGCATCGGATTTGAAACCTCGCGTCAGTTAGCCGAACGGGGCGTGAAGGTTTATATGGGCGCGCGCGATAGCAAACGCGGCATTCAAGCCATGAAAACCCTGCAATCCAAAGGGCTTGATGTTACCTTCTTGCTTTTAGATATGACAAAACGAGAGCACCTTGTTGAGGTCAAAGAGTTCATCGAGCGTCAAGATGGTCGGCTCGATATTCTCGTCAATAATGCGGCAATTCAAATCGAAGACCCGACTTGGTCGCAGAACACCACGACGACCATTTCGCCCGATGTCTTGCGCGAAACCTTCGAGGTTAATTTCTTTGGATTAGTTGAACTGACCAACATGCTCTTGCCGCTGATTAGAAAAAGTGAGGCGGGGCGCATTATCAATCTGACCAGCATTCTTGGCTCGCTCGCTTTGCACGACGACCCATCGTCTCCGATTTACTCGACGAAAACCTTTGCTTACAACGCTTCAAAAGCCGCACTGAATATGTACACGATTCACCTCGCCTATACGCTCAAAGACACGCCGATTCGCGTCAATTCAGCGCATCCGGGCTGGGTAAAAACGGATATGGGAACAGACGCCGCACCGATGAGCGTCGAGGACGGCGCGAAAACCACCCTCGACCTTGCCCTCGCTAACGGCAATGCACCACACGGCAGATACATTCACTTGGGAAAAGAATTGCCTTGGTAGGCTTGAGCAAAATTGGCTCAGCGAAAATCCACTTCCGATGAATCGCCGAGATTGATTCTGCGGAAATTGCCTTCAATGCGCGCATTGTTTCCCACGATAGATTCTTTGAGCAACATCGCTGAAACTTTCGCGCGCTCACCGATAATCGAGCGTTGAATCATTGAATCTTTCACAACGGCTTTTGAACCAATCGTCGCAAACGGTCCGATGATAGAATTTTCAATCTCGGCATCTTCGGCGATGAAGACAGGCGGGTTAATAACACAGCCGAAAATTTCTTTGTAGCGCGATTTTGATTTAAGCAGTTTTTCGTTGGTGTAGAGCAGGGTTTCAGGTTTGCCGCAATCATACCAGCCCTCGACGGGAAAGGTTGAAAACTTTTCGCCGTTGTCAATCATCATTTGCAGAGCGTCGGTGAGTTGAAACTCGCCTTTGGTGCGAATGTTGTGCGTGATGTTATGCTCGAGGCAGGAGAGCAACAGTTGCGGCGATTTGATGTAATACAATCCCACGACCGCCAAGTTGGATTGCGGGTTTTCAGGTTTCTCAACAAGTTTGGTGATGAATCCGTCGTGGACTTCGGCGACACCGAATCGGCGCGGGTCTTCGACTTCTTTAACGCCGAGCGCAGAGTGTTCACGCTTGAATACACCGCTTAAATCCACTTCGAAAACTGTATCACCAAGAATGATAAACACAGGCTCGCTATCGAGATGCGATTTGGTCATGTAAATCGCGTGTCCTAATCCAAGCCGTTCTTCTTGCTCGATGAAGGTGAATTTGATGTCGTAGTTTTTGGTCAGATACTCTTCAATCATATCGCCCAAGTAGCCCACGATAACGATGGCTTCGTTGATGCCTTCTTCAATGATTTTATCGATGATGTGTCCGATGATGGGTTTGCCTGCAACATTGAGCAGAACTTTTGGAAGCGTGTAAGTATGAGGGCGCAAGCGACTTCCGACGCCTGCAACAGGAATGATGGCTTTCATTCGTGAAGTGGTTTTAATGTTTGAGAAAAGTGCAGCAGTATTGCGAAGTTAGGCAAAACCCTCTCAAACTGAAACGCGCAAGCCTATCGTGTAAAAATTATCGTATCTTTGCGCCGCTTTCAAATCACTTTCTTCACGAATGTTGAAAAAAATTATCCTTGTTGCGGGGGCGCGCCCGAACTTCATGAAAATCGCGCCGATTCACAAAGCCCTTGCCGCTACCAAACGCTACCAGCCGATTCTGCTTCACACGGGGCAACACTACGACGAGAAGATGTCCAAAATTTTCTTTGAGGAGTTAGCAATGCCTGAACCTGATATTTATCTCGGCGTTGGTTCAGGCTCGCATGCTGAACAAACGGCAAAAATTATGGTCGAATTCGAGAAGATTCTACAAAAGGAAGTGCCCGATATGGTTATCGTTGTTGGCGATGTTAATTCTACGCTTGCTTGTTCGATTGTGGCGGCGAAAATGCTTGTGCCTGTGGCGCATGTTGAAGCCGGCTTGCGCAGTTATGACCGCACGATGCCCGAAGAAATCAACCGATTGGTTACCGATTCTATTTCCGATTTGCTCTTTGTCAGTGAGCCTTCAGGCTTGCACAACTTGGTTAACGAGGGCGTGCCTGATGAAAAAATGTTTTTCGTCGGAAATGTGATGATTGATAGCCTCGTAACGCACATTCAAAAGGCAAACGAATCCAACATTCTCGAACAATTAAACTTAAAGCCTAAAACTTACACGCTCGTAACGCTTCACCGTCCGAGCAATGTTGATGAAAAATCAAGCCTTGAAAAAATCTTGCGCATTTTCGAAGCGATTTCAAAAAAATCCAAAATCGTTTTTCCGATTCATCCGCGTACGAAAAAGATGCTCGAGCAATTCGGCTTGATGGAAACTGTTAATCGCATTGGCATTCAACTCATTGAGCCACAAGGCTACATCGAGTTTCTGAAACTAATGAAGGAGGCTCAACTCGTTCTCACGGATTCGGGCGGCGTTCAGGAAGAAACCACCGTGCTTCAAGTGCCGTGCCTAACGATGCGCGAAAACACGGAGCGACCGATTACGATTGAAGTTGGCACAAACTTGCTCGTCGGCACTGACGAAGCAGAAGTGATTGATGCCGCAATGAAGGTGCTAAGCGGCAAGGTCAAAAAAGGATTGATTCCTGAAAAGTGGGACGGCAGAGCGGCTGAACGCATCGTGGCGCAGTTAGACGAGATTTTCAAATCTTGGAATTAAGGACATCATGTCGGTTGCGATTCTGATTCTGCTTGTGATGTTTGCGCTCTCCATTATTGCGTTCGAGAAGCCTGCTTTTCGCGAAGCCTTGCTGTTGCATCCATATCGTGTGGTGCGCGAAAATCGCTATCACACCTTACTGACAAGCGGCTTTGTGCACAACGATTGGCTTCACCTGATTTTCAATGCGGTTACATTTTATTTTTTCGCCGTGCCACTCGAGCAACTTGTCGGGGCAGAGTTTTTCCTCTTGATTTATTTCGGCAGTTTGCTTGCGTCGTCCATTCCTGATATGGTGATGGAGTGGCGCAATCCTACATTTCGCACGCTTGGCGCGTCAGGTGCGATTTCAGGAGCGATGTTCGCTTTCATTTTGCACGCGCCCTCGAGCACAATCTCGCTGTTTCTTTTGCCCATCGGAATTCCTGCACCGATTTTCGCCGTGCTCTATCTTGCTTATACCTACTACGCTTCCAAACAAGGCCTGGACAACATCAACCACAATGCGCACTTGTGGGGCGCGCTGGCAGGGCTTGGCATTACCATCTTTTTCAACCCCGATACGCTTTCCAACTTCATCGGTTATTATTTGAACTGAATTGATGAACTGAATTGATTTTTAGGCGTCATTGATTACGCTTTCTGCGCGTGAAGTCTCCGCAAGCGGAAGCGTGAGCCTCACCACTGCGCCTTTGCCTGTCGGGCGGTTACGCAAGTCAATTTCACCCCGATGCGTTTCAAGAATTTCGCGCACGATATAAAGCCCCAATCCTGTTCCGCCTGATTTCGTCGAGAAGAATGGCGTGAAGAGCTTTTCGCGTATGTCTTCGGGAATGCCGTCACCATTGTCGTGAATTTCAATCACTGCAGAATTTTCTCTTTCCGACAGCATCACCTCTATTTCGATGTTTTTTTCTCTGTAAGAAGCATCAATCGCATTTTGAATCAGATTCAGAAGCACACGGGAAAATTGGTTTTCGTCAATCATCGCCGAGATGATTTTATCGGCATTGTAGTGTTTGCGAATGATGAGGGATTTTCCGTCTGCGTTGAGTTGCTCGGTTGCGCTTTGTCGGTAGCGATCGATGGCGTTATCGATCACGGTTTGAAGCGATTTGACTTTGAAGTCGGATTTCGTCAGGCGCGAGAGCGAGAGGTAGTTCGTTACGATGGCGTTGAGTTTCTCGATTTCTTCTCGGAAAATGGCGAGCTGTTTGGTGAGCCGTTCGCTGGCGCGTGTCGGGAGCTCATCTTCAAGCAAATCGAGATTGAGCATGATGGAGTTCAGCGGATTTCGGACTTCGTGCGCCACCGCGCCCGCAATTTTCGCCATGGCTGAAAGCCGCTCGGCGTCGATGACTTTATCGCGCATCTTGCGCATTTCGGAGGCGTCGCGCATGACAACGAGGAAATTGGCTTCCTTTTCCGACGCGCTTTCAATTTCAGAGACCGACATGGAAACGGGCAGTTGTTGCTGGTCCTGCGTCGTCATCGGCAGTTCCGCGCCGAAGACTTTGCCTTTTTTTTCGGCTTCTTTCAAGACGGAGCGAATGAGGCTTTCCTCGACGGCAAGCTTTTCCAGAGCCTTGCCCAAGAGTTGCGCTTGTTTGTATCCGAAGAGTTCGCTTGCGGAGGCGTTCCACATCACGATTTTGCGTCGCGCATCGAGCAAGGCAATCGCATCAGGCGAATTTTCTAAAAGCGAGTTGATAAACTTTTTTTGACGCTCCAATTTGCGGCGCGTTTTGTAGAGTTCGTCGGCAATTTCATCGGCAACGAGTTCATCGCTTGTCTCAGATTTCATCACTTCGATTTCGTAGTTGTAGGCGACTTCCATCAAACTTTCGTCGATAAGTTCCGAGACGCGCAAGGCGGTCGCAGAGGTATAAATGTTCATTGAGGCTAAGGCTTTCAGCAGGACTTTTTTGAGCGTCAGTATAAGGCGCAGGCGTTCATCAACACGCAGGTCTTGCAGAAATTCAGACTGTTTGAGAAGTGCTTTGCGAGTGCGCTCGAAGACTTCTTCGGAAAGGTCAAGACAAATTTCGTGAATGAGGATTTTGAAAAAATCGCGGAGTTCTTTTTCGGTGAATTTTTCGAGCGAGAAGTTGATTTGGTCGTTAAGCAAGGCGGTTGCTTCGCGCGCCAGGTCGGCGGCGGTTTCTTGCAAAATTTGAATTTCCTTACGCACGATTTACTTCCCTGTCATTACGCTTTCCGCCATTACTCCCAAGTTCTTCACTGCTTTGGCACAAGTTGGACATCGGCAAGCGGAAGGTCTAGTTCCTTTGCAATCGCTTCATCAGATAAGCCCAATCGGCGCAAGAGCTTTACTGTAGCAAGTTTGCCTTCTTGTCTGCCTTCCAGTTTGCCTTCTTCAAAGGCTTCTTTGTAAAAGGCGGTCTCTTTCAACCCAAGTTCTTCTTGTATCTTCAACATCTTGCGTATCTCCTCTCGTGTTAAGGTTCTAAACTTGTAACTCAAAATCTGCTCAATCAAATCCAACTCAACCACACTCGCTTTCTGCACTATCTTTCGCGCCCGCACGCTCATCTCTTCCTCTGATGCAATCAAGAGTTTGAACAACTCTACCCCCATCTCTTCCGATTCAGGCAGTTCGTCCAAATATACGCGCACAACACGATTGGATTCAAGCAACTCACCATAAGCCTTAACCTGTTTCGGCTCTACACTGCGCGACGGATAAATCACCACCGCGCGCCACTGCTCGACACGATACTGTTTGAGGTAAAGAAAAATCTCAGCGAAGAATCGAGCGTAAAAATGCTCGTCTAATTGAAATTGCGCTTCTACGAAGTAGACTTCATCGTCGTTGTTTTTGGGCGTGAAGACGCCATCAATGCGGAAAGCAGTTTCTTTGAGTTCAATGGATTTGAAGTCGTAGCGCGAGGCGTCGTTTGGGTCTCTGCCGATGAGCGTGAAGAAGCCTTGCGGCACAAGTTGAAACAGAAGATAGATGAACTTATCGGTGCGCATTTCAGAACTGGGTTGGCTGTTCTTTCTTCATCATTCTTTCTCGTAGTCTTTGCCCCACAAGAATTTTTGGCGAAGCACATCGTAATAGTTTCGCTTCTCGTTGGAGATTAACACGACTTGCTTTTCGGATTTATAGACGCGGACGCGAGTTTTGGGCGAGAGATTGAGAATCATCGTGCCGTCGCAGTTGAGCACAAAGTTTTTATCGTGTGTTTCCACCGTGATTTCAAATTCTTTATCGTCAGAAATGACAATCGGGCGAACCGTGAGCATGTGCGGACAAATCGGCGTAATGGCAAACACACGCGACTTTGGCACGATAATCGGACCGCCAGCCGACATGTTGTAAGCCGTTGAGCCTGTTGTGGTTGAAATAATCAATCCGTCGGCTTTGTAGTCGCTGAGCAAGTGTCCGTCGATTCGAAGCGAAATGATGGGCAGGCGCGGGTAGCCACCTTTCTCGATAATCACGTCGTTGAGTGCGGTGAATCGCTTTTCTTTTTTGCCTCTTCTGACGGCGGCTTCGAGCTGTGTGCGCGTTTCGGTTTTGAAGTCGCCTTTCAAGACGCGCTCAATCGCCGAATACATTTCCTCGACGTTAAACTCGGCAAGGAAGCCCAATCGTCCAAGATTGACGCCGAGAATTGGCTTGCCGTGTGCGTAGTGCGAAGTTTCGAGAATCGTGCCGTCGCCTCCCAATGTGATGATGCAATCGCTCTTTTCGGCAAGGTCTTGCATTTTGACTTTGCGCGTTTGGTTGAGCACCTTCGCCGCGTCTTTCTCGACGAGAAATGCCACTTCGCGTGCATCGAGCCATTGAATTAAGGCTTCGGCGGCTTTTATCGCCTTTGGGCGCGTGGTATTGACAACAAGACTGAATCGCATCGTTATGGGTTTTACAATCCAATATACGCCGTGAAAAATTTTATATTGCCGCTCACTCAATTTTTTCAGAATGAAACCAGAACTTAAAGTTGGGCTTTCGGTTGTCGCCGCCGCGCTCATCGTTTGGCTTGTAATTTGGTGGGCGAAAGATGTTCGGGTCGGACAGCGAAGCGTCAATATCCTTTTTCCGAATGTGAGTGGCTTGCAAATTGGCGACCCTGTAACGGTGCGCGGCATGAAAGCAGGAAAAGTCGAATCAATTCAAATTTTGCAAAATGGTGTGAATGTCGCGGTTTCGCTCTCACCGGATATTAAACTCTATCGCGATGCCTCCGCCAAACTCGCCATGCTTGAACTCATGACGGGCAAAAAAATCGAACTCTTCCCCGGCACAAGCGACGCGGGCGACCTTCAAGCAAGCGACTTAATTCAAGGCTCGTTCACCGCCGATATTCCCGCGCTCGTTGGATTTGCAGGCGAAGCCGTCGACACGCTCCGCTATCTCATCTCCGACCTTCAACTGACTTTGCACAATGCCAACGCGCTCATCGGCGACCCCGAACTGCGCGACAACCTAAAAGTCTCCGTCCGCAATTTGCGCCTCATCACTGAAGACCTGCGTAGCGTCAGTCGTGATTTGCGCCAAACCGATTTGAAAAGCCTTATCGCGAAAATTGACCAAACGCTCTCCACTGTCGACGCGCTCATCAAAGACCTTCAACCACAGTTAAACGGAACAATCAGCGATGTGCGCTCGACCGTCAAAAATGCGGATACGCTCGTTGCGTCGCTCAAAAAACTTTCCGACCGCCTTCAAAACGACAAGCAGTCGCTCATCGGCAAAGCGTTGAACGACGAACAATTCGCCGCGAAAATCGATAGTGTGATTCTGCATCTCAACGAAGTTTTGAAACTTGGCGAAAAGGAAGGCATCAATGTTAAACTTCGGGTCTTTTAATCCTCAATTATGAAACTCATTTGCGGACTTGGCAACATCGGCACGCGCTACGACGGCACACGCCACAACATTGGCTTCGCCATTCTCGATGCGCTCGCGCTTCACTTCGGCGCGGAGTTTAGAACAGGAAAAGGCGACTATCTTTTTTCAAAAATCACGCACAACGGAGTTGATGTTCTGCTTCAAAAGCCGACGACTTACATGAACCTTTCAGGCAAAGCCGTTCAGCATGCGATGGCATTTTACAAAATCAGCATCAGCGATTTGCTGGTTATTTGCGACGATGTGAATTTGCCGCTCGGTGCAGTGCGCATTCGTCCCGATGGCTCGGATGGCGGACAAAATGGCTTGAAGGATATTATCGCGCATCTCGGAAAAAATTCTTTTGCACGATTGCGCTTCGGCATTGGCGCACCAAAACATCGCGGAGAGTTGTCGAATTATGTGTTGGGAAAATTCACTGACGACGAGTTGCCTATCGTTCAAGAAACTATCGCGCATTGCGTTCAAGCCGCGCTCTCGTTTATTGAGAACGGCGTTTCAATTACGATGACGCGCTTTAACCGCACACCGAAACCGCCTTCACCTTCCGCACCTGCCAATTCAAAGCCTACCGAAACACCGTCTCGTCTCGCTTCGGACTGACGGAAATGAAGGTAATCGGCGTCTCTAAAAATTCTTCGATGAACTCAATGTAAGCGCGTGCGTTTGCGTGCATTTCGCTGAACGACTTGGCTTTCGAGTTCGAGGTTTTCCAGCCTTTGAAAGTGCGATACTGCGGCACGACTTTGCAGAGCGTTTCGTGGTCGGTCGGAAAATCTTTCAGCACTTTTCCATCAACCGTGTAGCCTGTGCAAACTTTGATTTCGTCGAACTGATCGAGCACATCGAGTTTGGTGAGTGCAAGTTCGGTAATGCCGTTAATGGCGATAGCATATTTGAGCAAGACAAGGTCGAGCCAGCCGCATCGGCGTGCGCGCCCAGTGGTTGCGCCGTATTCGTGTCCGATGGTTCGCAATTTTTCCCCGATTTCATTGTTCAATTCGGTTGGAAATGCGCCGTTGCCGACGCGCGTCATGTAGGCTTTTGCGACGCCAATCACATTGCCGATGTAAGTTGGCGGAACGCCCGAACCCGTGCACGCGCCGCCCGCTGTCGGATTGGACGACGTTACAAACGGATAAGTGCCATGGTCGACATCGAGCAAACTGCCTTGTGCACCTTCCAGCAACACGCTCTTGCCTTGTTTGAGTTGTTCGTTCAAATACATCTGCGTGTTTTTGACATAACTATCAATCGTGCGGTCGAAGGCGCAATAATGCTTGACGATTTCCTCAACGTTGAGTTCGTTTTTGGCGTAAATCTTGGTCAGGAGTGTGTTTTTGATTTCAAGGTTTTTGCGGAGTTTTTCCTCGAGCGTTTTCGGGTGAAGCAAATCGACGATACGAATGCCAATGCGCGAAAACTTATCGACGTAACTCGGACCGATGCCGCGCCCTGTTGTGCCAATGCGCATCCCACCCATTGATTCTTCCGATGCTGAATCGAGCGACTTGTGATAGGGCATAATCAAATGCGCATTGTGGCTGATGAAGAGCCGTCCGTCAATGTTGTAGCCAAGTGCGCGCACCTCTTCGATTTCTTTCATCAAGGCGTCAGGGTCAATGACGACGCCGTTGCCAATCACGCACACGCAATTCTCGTGAAAAATGCCCGATGGAATCAGATGCAGAACGACCGTCTTGTCGTCGAAGCAAATCGTGTGTCCTGCGTTTGCGCCGCCTTGATATCGAACCACGATATCGAACTTTGAGGAGAGATAATCGACTAATTTTCCTTTGCCTTCGTCGCCAAACTGCGCGCCGACGAGCACGGTTGCCTTGCGAGGGATTTCCTTTTTTGAAAAACTCATTGTGAAGATTTACAGCGTTGAAGAATTGATGACGTGCGAAGTTAGCGAGAAAATTCATAACCAATCAATCTACCCCACTTGCTTTTGGGTGCGTTATATCCTCAACTGCCCTCGCACGAAGGTTTGCGCTACTTGATAGACTTCTGCCACGCCAATCGAGCGCACTTCGCCTGTTTTGGAATGAATCGTTCGGCTTTCGGAGAACGATGGATACCACGCCGTGATGTGTTCAGGGTTATGCGTAAGAATCACGCACGGCACATTGAAGGCATCGGCAAGATGGACTGCCGCGCTGTCGGGCGTAATGAGCAAGTGTAGTTTTGAAATCACGGCGGCAAAGTCGTTGAGCGTTTTCGTCTCGTCGCACAAGTTCGCATGGGCTTCTTTTGCAATCTGCTCCGCTTCGGCTCTGTATGCTTTGGCGTAAAGAACGAGAAATGCCACATTCGGAAAGGCTTGCTTCAAGGTGCGAATAAGCAAGACGAAATTTTCAACGCCCCAAAATTTCAGTTTCAAACTTGCCGAAATGTTTATTCCGACAACTTTTTCTCCAACAAGTGAACTAAAAACTTTTTGCGCAAAATCGCACGACGACGGCAAGAGCGGAAACTGCGGGCGCAAGTCGACTTCATCAGGAGTGATGCCGAAGACGGTTAAAATTTCTGCCAGCGTTCGAAGCATGCGCCTGTCGGTTTTGAACGGCACTTTGAGGTCGTAAATGAAATCGTTTTCGCGCTCAAAGCCAACGGTGAAGCGCGACTTGCCCAAAAGGCAAAACAGCGTTGAGAGGCTCGAGGGCGTGTGCACTAAATCCACAATAAAGTCATACTGTTCGCGGCGAACAGCGGCAAGCACTTTGAAGAAATCAAGAAACTTTTGATTCAAGACGAATCGCGTGCGAATGTGCGGGTTTGTGTCGAGCGTGGTGGCGTTACGTTTATCCAAGAGCACATCGAGCGTAAGGTTTGGGTAGTGCGATTTGAGTGCGGCGAAAATCGGCGTTGAAATCAGCGTGTCGCCAATTTGATTCTGACGCAGGCACAAGAGTTTAGCGCGATGAAAGTCAAAATCGGAAGGCACCACACGCCGTCGGTGAATCACTTTTCGGAGCAGAGCGATGGTACGTTTGCGAATGTTCTTTTCAAGTTTTTTTAAGAGCGGAATCGCCATTGAGTTGTGATGTGCCGTTCAGGGTTTGCCGTCTTTGAAGATTTCTTTCATTGCGCCGAGCGAACTGAGTACGCCTGTGGCTTCGTAGGGCAAGAAGATGGTTTTACTTGTGTCGCCTGACGCCACTTCTTTCAAGGTTTCCAAGTAGCGCACGGCGATGAGGTATTGGGCTGATGTTTCGGCGGCTTTTGCCATGGCTTCGGTTACTTTCTTGATGGCTTCGGCTTCGGCTTCGGCGGTTCGGATTCGAGCGAGGGCTTCGCCTTCGGCGATTTTTCGCGCCGATTCGGCTTGACCTTCCGCACGCAAAATCGCAGCACGCTTCTCACCTTCGGCAACATTGATTTGCGCTTCTTTCTGTCCTTCGGCTTCGAGAATGGCAGATTTCTTTGAGGCTTCAGCATTCAGAATGGCAGCGCGTCGGTCACGCTCAGCGCGCATTTGCTTTTCCATCGCCTCTTGAATGTCTTTGGGCGGCGTAATGTCTTGAATCTCCACGCGATTGATTTTCACGCCCCACTTGTTGGTGGCTTCGTCTAAGATGTTGCGCAGGCGTCCGTTAATCGTGTCGCGCGAGGTGAGCGTTTCGTCTAAATCCATTTCGCCAACCACATTGCGCAGCGTGGTCTGCGTCAGTTTCTGAATCGCGTCAGGCAAGTTGGCAATTTCATAGACCGACTTCACGGGGTCAGTAATTTGGAAATAAACCAGCGCGTTGATTTCGATATTGACATTGTCTTTCGTAATCACATTTTGCTTGGGGAAATCATAGACCGTTTCGCGCAAGTCTATTCTGGTCGTTTGTGTCGTGACATAAACAACGCGTCCTGTTGTGTCAGTTTTCGCATACCGCCAATCAATCGCGCGCGGCTGGTCAATGATAGGAATGATGATGTTAATCCCACTCTCGAGCGTCGCGTGATAGCGACCAAGCCGCTCGATAATCATAACTTCGGCTTGTTGAACGATAACTACGCCCTTAAAGACAAACACAACTACAACCAAAAGCATCAAGAGCAAGAACACACCAAGTACGGACATATACCCTCCTTTATTTGTTTTGAAGTGTTAAGTCGATGAGACAATCAGCGTTGCACTGTCGACAACTTTAATCACAACTTCTCTGCCGACAGGAATAATTTCTTGGGATTCGGTTCGTGCGCGCCAATCATCACCGTCGATTTTCACTCTTCCTGTTTGGCGAAAGTTATCAATCGTTTCAATCACGACGGCTTTTTTTCCAATCAAGCGATTGACATTCGTCTCAACTTTCTTTTTTGGCGCAAGGTATTTTTGGGCAAGCGGACGAAGTTTGAAGAAAATGAGGAGCGAGGCGGCGATAAAAACGATGAATTGAAACTCAATCGGAAAGCCGATATAAGCCACAATCGCCGTAACAAATGCCGCCACGCCAAAACTTCCAAGCACAAATCCTGCCGTGAGAATCTCAATGATAATCAGCAAGACGGCAAGG
>CALGMC010000018.1 GCA_937959145.1 uncultured Chlorobiales bacterium | reverse complement strand
CCAATTTTCGTCGACCGCTTGTTCTAAAAGTTTTTTCTTTTCGTTCATAATTTCAAGTGGGTAGAGGTCGTAGCCCATTACCCAAGGCAGTGGAATATGTGTAGCGGTTGGAATTAAGTCGCCACAGTAGCAAATTGATTTATCATCGCCTTTTACGCGGACGAGTTGCTGTGCGTGCGTATGTGCGTTAGAAATAATCAGGTGGATATTCGGAAAGAGTTCAATTTCTCCATCAACAAATTTGAGCACGTTGGCTTCTAAGAGTGGAATAAAATTTTCTTTCATATAACTTACTCGCTCGCGCGCATTTGGATTCATTGCCCATTTGTAGTTGGCTTCTTGAACGTAGTAGGTTGCGTTCTTGAAAGTTGGAACGAGTTTGCCATCTAAATTTTTTACAGCACCGCCTGCATGGTCGAAGTGTAGATGTGTGAGAATCACATCGGTAATATCGTCGGGTGTGATATTGGCTTTTGCAAGATTTTGCTCGAGAAAAGATTCCGAGATTTTATACATGCCTTTGGATTTCTCGTCCCACTTTTGTCCCATGCCTGTATCGACGAGGATATTTTTGCCGTTGCCTTTAATCAGCATAGCGCGGGCAGACATATCGATGCGATTTTTTTCGTCGGCGGGATTTGTTTTTTCCCAGAGCACTTTTGGAACGGTTCCGAACATTGCGCCACCGTCAAGGGCAAAGCGTTCGCACTCAATCGCAAAAATTTCATATTGACCGATTTTCATATTCGTTCAGGTTAATAGTTGGGCATAAAATAAAAATCCGCCGACGATTTGTGCGGCGGTTAAAGTTTTAGAATCCAAATACGTCCTTGACTTTTTCGAACGGCGAGGTTCTGCCGTTGTGCTTAGCCGAAGGGTTAAGGTTCGGCGATTGGCGCAGTTGTTTAAGCAACTCTTTATCGGCGGCACTCACCTGGCTGGGCACATAGATATTGAGTCGAATAATTTGGTCGCCACGTCCGTAACTATTCAAATGCTTAATGCCTTTTTCGGGCAAGCGAATTTCTTTTCCTGATGTCGAGCCGGGCGGAATCTCGATAGTCGTAGAGCCTTCAAGCGTCGGGACGGTGGCTTTCGCGCCCAAGACCGCATCAGCAAAGTTAATATTGAGATGATACACGATATTATCTTCTTCGCGCGTGAAATAGGGGTGCTCTTCTTCTTCGATAACGACGAGCAAATCGCCGGGCGGACCGCCGCGCAGTCCCGCGTTGCCTTGTCCGCGTAGCGGAATATAGTTTCCTTCCATAACGCCTGCTGGAATAGAGACCTTGATAGTGGCTTCGCCTTGAACGCGCCCTTCACCATGGCAAGCCGTGCATTTATCTTTTACAATTCTGCCTTCGCCGTTGCAGGTTGGGCATGTGGTGATATTAACAAACTGACCAAACATCGTGCGCGAAACTTGGCGCACTTCGCCCGTGCCATTGCAGGTCGGGCAGGTGTCATAACTGCTATTTTTTGAGCCCGTACCGTTGCAGACTTCGCAAGTTTTTTGCTTTTTGATTTTGAGCGTTTTGTCGACGCCGTTGGCAATTTCTTCGAGCGTGAGTTTGAGGCGAATTTTAAGGTCGGAGCCGGGCACGCCGCGTTGTCGTGAGCGTCGCCGTCCGCTGGTTTCGCCGAAGCCTTCCCCGAATTGGCTGCCGAAAATATCGCTGAACGCGCTGAAAATATCGTCCATATTTCCGCGTCCTGCAAAAGGATTGCCGCCGTCGGAAGCGGCAGAAGTGCCGACCCCCGCGTGTCCGAATCGGTCGTAGCGCGCACGCTTTTCCTCGTTGCTCAATACTTCGTAGGCTTCGTTGATTTCTTTGAACTTTTCCTCCGCCGCCTTGCTGTTCGGATTACGGTCGGGGTGATATTGCATCGCTAATTTGCGATAGGCTTTTTTGACGTCATCGACGCTTGCAGAACGAGGAACGCCTAAAATTTCGTAGTAATCCCGTTTGGACGTTGCCATAACTTTTCGCTGTTGGTTAGGTTAATTTTCTACTTCTTTCGCAACCACGACTTTGGCGTGGCGAATCACTTTATCGTGTAGCATATATCCTGCTTCAAATTCGTCAACAATCGTTTCAGGCTCGACATCGCTTTTCGGCATTTGCGTCAAGGCTTCGTGATAGTCGACATTGAACTTTTTGCCGAGCGACTCAATGCGCGTTACGCCGCGCTCTTCTAACATTTTGAACAGTTTTTGCTGAACAAGCTTGACCCCATCGACATAAATTTTGGCGTCGGGGTTGCCCGCTAAAAATTTATCTGCGTTTTTAATTACGCGCTCTAAATCGTCGAGCGTTGGCAATAGTTTTTTAATAATGCCTTCTTCGGCGAATTTCAGAAACGCCGCCGCTTCACGCTCTTTTTGGCGACGAAAGTTTTCGTAATCTGCCGCCTTACGATAAAGTTGGTCTTTGAACGCGTCGCGTTCCTGCTCAATTTGTGCAATTTTTTCTTTCAAAATTTCTACCTCAGATTTTTCTGGTTCTGTAACGGCTACTTCCGATGTCTCAGAAGGTTTCTCATTTTCAAGATTACCAACTTCTATTTTCACTTCGTTTTCGTTCGCTTCAATTTTTAGTTCTTCTGACATAGCTTCGTTTAGAGTTATAGTTAGGTAAAATT
>CALGMC010000017.1 GCA_937959145.1 uncultured Chlorobiales bacterium | reverse complement strand
GTGAAGCGGACCTTTGAGCGCGCCAATCGCACCGGTAACAGCGGAATACATATCGGAAAGCGTTGCCGCAATCACGCGCGCGGTGAAGGTCGAGGCGTTGAGTTCGTGGTCGGCGTGAAGAATCAAACAGATGTCGAACATGCGCACGATTTCTTCATCAGGCACTTTGCCTGTGAGCATATAGAGGAAGTTTGCCGCAAATGAAAGGCTGGGGTCGGGTTGAATCAAATCTTTTTCTTTGCGGATTCGGTCGTCGAAAGCGACAATCGTCGCCACTTGCGAAAGCAAATGAATCGCTTGGCTAATGTGGGCTTCGCGCGACATTTGTTCCGACTCTTGATAGAGCGCGAGTTCTGAAACCGCTGTTCGCAAGGCTTCCATTGGCGGTGCCGAAGTCGGAATGCTAAAAAGGTGTGAAACCACTTCACGCGGAAGGCGACGATGCTGCGACAACTCACGGCGAAACTCTCTTAACTCTTGCTTGTTCGGAAACTTGCCAAACCACAAAAGATAAACCGTTTCTTCAAATGTTGCGCCGCCTGCAACAATATCGTTGATGTCGTAACCACGATAAACAAGGCGACCTTTTTTTCCATCGATAAAACAAATTTCTGACGTCGCCGCAACGATGTCTTCGAGCCCAGCTTTCGGCTTAACTGCCTTGCCGTTTCCATTCCCGTTTGTAGTGACTTCTGACATGGGATACTCCTTGAAGTTAAATTTTGAAGTGATACTGTCTCTTTGCGAAGTAGTAGGCGACAGTGTTCATTTTTTGTCGCATCATAAATGTTGATATGAATATAAAAGAAATTTGTGGAAACTCGTTCTTAATCGTGCCCGCTATGGAAAAAAGACAGGGCGACAAGCACTACGCCGAGAAGCATCATCGCAATGCCTGAAATCAAATTGCTGTAGCCGCGAAGCGCACGAAGCAAGAGACTTGAAAAAACGCCCGTCAAAAACAGCATCGGAATCGTGCCAAGCCCGAAGGCAAGAAGCATCAAGAAACCTTCTGAAAATCCGCCACTCGAAATCGCCGTTACAAACATCGAGTAAGTCAGAACGCACGGCAGAAATCCAAGCAACACGCCCATGACATACTTTGCTGAAAGCGATTGCACCGACATAAACTTGCCGACGGCTTGCTGAAAAATCGAACTCGTAAAAAAAATATTTTCGGAGAGAAAGTGCCAACGCCGAACTGCGCCAAGTTGCATCAAGCCAAAAAGAAACACCAACACGCCTGAAACAATCCCAACAACTTGATGACTAATGCCAAAGCCGAGTTTGAGTAGCGAGAGATTGAGCATCTTTCCAACAAGCCCGCACGCGCCGCCAATGAAACTATAAGTCGTAATGCGTCCGAAGTTGTAAAGCAAGTGCGTGAGGGTTGAAACTTGTGCAGAGGCAGGCGTTTGTGGAAGGGTCAGGCGTGATGAATAAGCAAGCACAATCGGACTGCACATGCCCAAGCAGTGAAGGCTATTCAAAATGCCGAACCCAAAGAAGCCAAAAAATTCTGTCATTGTAGTTAATTTGCTATCCAACATCAGTTTAACAAAACATCATTCTCTCTATGCCATTTTGGAGTCTCTTTTCAACCGTGTTCGTTACGGTGTTTCTCGCTGAAATCGGCGACAAAACACAGCTTGCCACGATGCTTTTTGCCACAAAGGAAGAAAGCAATAAGTGGGCAATTTTTCTCGGTTCGGCGGTGGCGTTAGTGCTTGCGGCTGGAATCGGCGTGCTCGTCGGCGAGCAACTTGGAAAATGGATTTCGCCGAAAATGCTCAAATGGATTGCGGGCGCGGGCTTCGTCGTCATTGGAATTTGGACAATCGTATCGGGAGATTAGTTGAGCAAAGATTCCGCCACAAGTTCGGGAGAGGCTGTTGAAGTGCTTCGGGCTAATGTTGAAAGCGATGGATTTGCCTTCAAGAGCGAAAGCGAATTGAGCGTAACCATTGCCGAAGATGCCGTCATAATCGCAATCGCCCAAAGTGGCGTCAAGAATCCAAATGCCGCAAGCGCAATACCAATCGTGTTGTAACTAATTGCCCAAACAAGGTTCAGCACCACTTTGCGCTTGGCGGTTCTTGCGAACAAAATCATTTCCGAAATCATCAAGAGGTTCGGGTGAAAGAGCGTAAAATCGGCGGTTGTTTTGGCTTGATTCGCGCCTTGAAACATCGCGATGGAGGTTGTGGCTGTGGTCATGGCTTCTAAATCGTTGATGCCGTCGCCCACAAAAACGCTTGTGCCAAATTGCGTTTCGTATTGTTTCACTAACGACGCTTTTTGTTCGGGCGAAAGTGCGTTGTAGTAATCGCAAGAAAGAAAATCGGGCTTCGGCGAAGAATCGCCTGTTAGGACAGCGACTTTCAAGCCAAGTGATTGAAGGGCTGAAATCGCTTGTGGCACTTGTGCTTTTGGCTCGTGTTCGAGCGTGAAGATGAGTTTCAAATTGCCGTCGATGAACAAGCCGAGTTGATTAGGCTGTAAGTGAGAAGCAGAAGCATGATGCGTGTTAAGAAGTGCAAGTGAGACCGTCTCGCCGTTCAGAATCGCTGAGCCTTCAACGCCAATGCCTTGAAGCACGCGCGTTGTGAGAAGCAAAGCAGGCGAATGATGGTGCGCTGGTGCGTAGTTACGAAAGGCTTGTGCGATGGGATGTTCGTGTTCAGATTCAAGCGC
>CALGMC010000016.1 GCA_937959145.1 uncultured Chlorobiales bacterium | reverse complement strand
CAACGACACATTCTTAGGGCACGCCACCATCGCATATGGCTTGCGCAACGGCATTGCGCTAAACGGACACATCGGCTTCGGACAAAATCCTTACGACCCCTACTTCGGTGGCGACCTTCGCATGACACTTTTCGCTAATCGTAGCATCGGCTTTGATGCCTATTTCGGCGGACACGCAGGCGGCATCGGCAGTGGCTTGGACTTCGGCGGAATTTTAGACTTCAATCTCGGCGGCATTGGATTTATCACGGGGATTGACGGCGACTACGTCATGGAGGGCGGCGCAAACGCAACGCCGTTAAACTTCTTCGCGGGCGTCGATATTGGTCTCTCGAGAAATACCCGATTTGCCGTTGTGGCAGGATTCGCCCTGACCAATAGCGCGACCAGTGAAATTACCGCAGGGTTCAACTTCTACTTCTAAGTTTTTGTTCAAAAGATTTTCGCTCAAAAGCAAAAGGCGAAAACGCTAAATAGGTTAGTGCTTTCGCCTGCTCATTTCTACCATTACAATTTTTACATCATTTCTTCAACAAGTTCCGATTCGCGCTCGACATCGGCAAGCGTGCCGTTGGAGAGTTGAAGCGTCATCAAAATGAATTTGGACGTGGGCGTTTGGCTCTTATCGGCGTAGCTATCAATCGGCACGAGCACATTGGTTTCGGGGAAGTAAGTCGCCGTGCATTGTTTGGGAATGTTGAACGGCACCACAACGAAATGCTTGGCTACCCGACGCTCGCCGTTGAAGTGGCTAATAAGGTCGACGATATCGCCTTGTTTCAAATTCGCCTCGCGCATGTCGTCAGGGTTCATGAAGATGATACGGCGACCGTTGTAAATGCCACGATAGCGGTCGTCTAAGCCGTAAATCGTGGTGTTGTATTGGTCGTGCGAGCGAATGGTCATCATGATGTATTGCCCTTTTTCCAAGCGATGAACGGGAATCGGGTGAACAGTGAAATGCGCTTTTTTGTCAGATGTATGGAACACGCCTTCTCGTGCGCCGTTGGGCAAATAAAATCCTGCCTTTTCGCGCACGCGCTCGTTGTAGCGTTCGAAGCCGGGAATGGTGCGTTCAATCAAATCGCGAATGCGGTCGTAATCTTCAATGAGCCAATCCCAATCGACTTTGCTACGCGCCCCAAGTGTGGCTTTGGCGATGCCTGCAACAATCGCGGGTTCGCTTAGCAAATGTTCTGATGCAGGTGGCAGAGAGCCTTGCGACGAGTGAACAATGCCCATTGAGTTTTCAACGCTCACAAACTGCAAGCCGCCTTTTTGCATATCGCGCTCGGTTCTGCCAAGGCAAGGCAAAATCAAGGCTTCTTTGCCCGTAATGAGATGCGCACGATTGAGTTTCGTGGAGACATGAACCGTAAGGTTTGTGTTGCGAAGGGCTTTGGCGGTGTAGTTCGTGTCGGGCGTTGCCGAAAGGAAGTTTCCGCCCATTGCGATAAAGACTTTCGCCTTGCCTTCATACATCGCTTTGATGGCTTCGACCACATCGTAGCCGTGCTTTTGCGGCGGCTCAAAGCCAAAAACGTTTTGAAGCGATTGAAGAAAAGCAGGCGCAGGCTTTTCATAAATGCCCATCGTTCTATCGCCTTGCACGTTGCTATGTCCGCGCACGGGGCAAAGTCCTGCACCCGGCTTTCCTATATGACCGAGAAGCAGGTGTAAGTTGGTAACAGTTTGAATGTTAGCGACGCCGTTTTTGTGTTGTGTCAGTCCCATCGCCCAACACGAAATCATCGTTTTGGCAGTTTTGATGAGGTCGGCGAGTGCCTTAATCTGCTCGCGTGAAATGCCGCTTTGTTCGGTGATGATGTCCCACGAGGTTGCCTTCAAATCGGCAATGAGTGCGTCGTAGCCGGTGGTATGTTCGGCGATGAATTTTTTATCAAACACATTTCCCGAAGATTCTTCCGCCGCCAAAAGTTCTTTCATCACGCCTTTGAGCAAGGCAATGTCGCCGTTGATGCGCACTTGCAGAAACATGTGTGCGAGTTCCGTGCCTCTGCCGAGCAGGTCGAGCGGATTTTGCGGGTGCTTAAATCGCTTTAAGCCCGTTTCAGGAAGCGGATTGATATGAACGACTTTCGCGCCTTTACGCACCGCAGATTGAAGCGCGGAAAGCATACGCGGGTGATTCGTGCCCGGATTTTGTCCAATCACTAAAATCACGTCGGCTAAATCGAAGTCGGAAAGTTTGACCGTGCCTTTGCCAATGCCAATGGTTTCTTTCAAGCCAACGCCGCTCGATTCGTGGCACATGTTCGAACAGTCGGGCAGATTGTTTGTGCCGAATTGTCGCACGAAGAGTTGATAAAGAAACGCCGCTTCGTTGCTGGTTCTGCCTGATGTGTAGAAAATGGCTTCGTCAGGTGAGGCAAGCGCATTCAAGTGTTTGGCAATCAGTTCGAAGGCTTCGCGCCAAGAGATGGCTTCGTAGTGCGTTGCGCCTTGTCGCAAGACCATTGGTCCAACAAGCCGACCTTGTTTGCCGAGCCAATAGTCAGTGCGTTTGGAGAGGTCGTAGACGGAGTGTTGTCGGAAGAAGTCCGCCGTAACGCGCTTCGTGGTGGCTTCTTCGGCGATGGCTTTTGCGCCGTTCTCACAAAATTCAGCGACGGCGCGGTGGTCGTCGGGGTCAGGCCATGCGCAACCGGGACAATCAAAGCCGCCCATTTGATTGACTTCCAAGAGCATTTTCATGCCGCGTGCCACGCCCATTTCCGAAATCGCATGCTTGGTTGCACTCACAACAGCAGGAATGCCTGCCGCAACTTCTTTGGCTTTGCCGATTTTCAACGCTTCGTCGTCGGGCAAGACAGGCGTTGTGGCAATCGGCGTCGGGGTTTGCTCAACGGCTTTGGCTTTATCTGAACCTTCATTATCAAAACGCGCACTCATGATTTTACAGATGGTTTAGCGTTGGTCAAGTTGTTTTGTTGATACACTCATTAGCGTGTGCAAGTTTAGCACTTATGCCCGGCTTCAACAGGCGGATGCGCATAGTTGTCGGATTCGTCCTCGTTCGGGCGCGGTGCTAAACATTGAAAATC
>CALGMC010000015.1 GCA_937959145.1 uncultured Chlorobiales bacterium | reverse complement strand
GCCGCCGGGCAAGAGCACCATGAACTTCGTTACATCGCCAATATCGGCTACAACAACGGTATCGACGGTGTTGCCTTTCGCATACCAGAGCTTCGTAAGTCCGCGTTGAGTGGCAACGGCACGGGCGTTTGGACCTAAGAAGGTCGCAAACGGAATCGAGGCGACATTGGGAATGTTAAAGACGATAATTTTGACGTTGGGAATGCCTGCTTTGAGGCGCGCTAAGATGGTGTCGTATTGCGCTTGAAATGCTTCGAGTGGATAAACTGGTGTAACGCCGCCACTGGTAATGAATCCAAGCACTTCATTTGCGCCTGTCCAAACGGTAACCAATTTCGGCAGCGAATCGGGTTGCGCGCGCATCAAGTTGATGGCTTGCTGAACGCCGTTAGAGCCAAGGGCTTGATTGCGGAAAATAAATTGATAGAACGGACTCGCTCTTCCTGTGCCAAACCCAAAAGGATTATCGCTTAAAATGTCTGCCGCAAGCGAGCCGGGAATGCCGAGGTTGTTATACGGGCGGTTTAAGGTGGTCAATCCGTCGGGGTTGAGGTTAGCAGTTGAAAGATTCGTGCGCGTGATGGGCGTGCTTGCACCTGAGATGCCTGTAAGTTCAACGCGGTTGCTGACAAGACGCACGTTGCCCGGAACGGTGGTATCGAAGAGCGCGCCGCCCAAGCCGGGATTGCCAAAAGCAGGGACTTTGAAAAGGTCGTCGGTTGAAGCCCCGTGAACGGCTTTGGCGAGTAGGTAGTCGTAGGAGTGCTTTTGTCCGCCTTGTTGTGCGTCGGCATAAAGTGAGCCGTTCATGAAGCCTGCGGTTAAACTGATGCCTAAGCCAACGTGGCGAGCGGCGTTGTAGCTACCGGGGCGCAGTTCTTTGGGCGGTGTGCCGCCGTCCTTGTTGTCGTCGCTGCAACCGAATAGGGCAATGGCGGTTACGCAGAGGGCAATGCAAGAAGAGATGGATTTAATGTGTCGCATGTGACTTCTCTTGTCTTTAAGGTTTTAAAATTTAAGGTTTAGAAAAAACTTAACACATTGGTATTAAGATTGTGTTAAAGTTTGGCTATTTACATAAACGCTTAAAAAAAAAGAAATGTGAGCAGTCTTGAAAGTGTATGTGTTTCAAGCATGATGCTTTGGGAATCCGCTTGAAAGTGTAAATTTAATTCAGAAGTGCAAAACAAAGGAGTGCGTTTAACTGCATTCAACATTTAACAAAACAACAATCAACAATGAGAAACGCCATACGACATGCGGCGCGACCGCTATTCTCTCTACTTTTTTTGCTTATCACTTCAACGGGTTATGCGCAAGGCGTGCTAAAAGGCACGGTCAGCGATGAAAAAACGGGTGAAGCATTGCCGGGCGCAACGATTCGGCTACTTGGCTCTAAATACGGTGCGAAAACCGATGCAAGCGGTAAATTCACCCTCTCCAATCTTCCCGAAGGTCCTTACAAAATTCAAGTATCGTTCGTCGGCTATAGAGCGATAACCAAAAATGTATCTGTTCAGGGCTCTGAACCTGTAACGCTGGATTTCAAATTGCAAACGCTCGAGACGTTCGTCAACGAAGTTGTGGTAACGGCATCGAAGGGGCGGCAAGAGAAGAAGTTAGATGCGCCGATTACGATTGAAACGATTGGCTTCGACGCGCTCAAGCAAACGGCAAGCACTTCGCCATTAGGAGCGGCGGCAAAACTCAAAGGCGTCGATTTCGTCGAGCGCGGCATTAACACGGTCGACATCACCTCGCGCGGCTTGAACACTCAATTCAACACGCGCATGCTTACACTCATCGACGGACGCTTAGCAACCTTGCCCGGCTTGGGCTTGCCGCAATTTACGCTTGCCCCGAACCCAACGCTCGATATTGCCTCTGTGGAAGTGGCGGTTGGACCTGCCGCCGCGCTTTACGGTCCGAACGCACACGCGGGCGTGGTCAATATCATCACCAAAGACCCGTTCAACTTTTCAGGTGCGGAAGTGCAAGTTCGCGGCGGCTCGCAATCGCTCTACGACATTGGCGTGCGCTACGCCGACCACATCGGAAACTTCGGCTGGAAACTCACAGGGCAATTCATGAGTGCCAATCAATTCGAGAGCGGCAACTTGTTCATTTACGACTTTCCGCGAACCGTCGGTGAAAATCAAACCATCATCACACAAGAAACGCCTGCCGCACGCCGACTTCGTCAAAGCGATATAGACCGTTTGCAAAACATCGGCAAAGCCTTCACAGAACGCCAACTCTCCCAACTCGAAGCGTCGCTACGCAAACTTGACGGCGCGCTCTATTATCAAAGTTCAGCCGTGAATGCAAAGTTTGCCGCAGGCTACTCGGAATCCAATGGCTTTATCGGAAGTAACTTCGGTGTGCTCGAAGCCAATGGATACAGCATTCAATATCAAAACCTTCAACTCACTGGAAACATCGGCGACTTAGGGTGGTATGCGCAAGCCACACGCACAGCCAACGCCGCAGGAAATTCGTTTCAGTTGCACGACAAAGCCGAATTCATGACGCGCGCCTTCGGTGCCGCCTACATGAACCGAGACCCGCGAACCTTGACGCCACAGCAACTCGTCTTCCCGTTCAGCACCACACCTGAACAATACAACCAGATTTTCAGCCGAATGGACCGCGCCTATATCGACTCCGCCTCAATTGCAACTGACAAATCCGAACTCTGGGATTCCGAAGTCCAACTGCGCTACACGGTTTCAAACACCGACATCGTCGGCGGATTTCAATACCGCTACTACAATCCCAAAGCCAGTTTTCTTTCAGGAGCGGATAACCCCGCCGCCGTCGCCTTCGGTGCCGCCCGCGACATTACCGCAACCGAAATCGGCGGCTACTTGCAACTCGACCGACGTTTTTTCGACAACAAACTGCGCGCAACACTTGCCGCCCGCTACGACAAGCACACCTACTATGACGCGCAGTTCAGCCCGAAAATTGCGTTTGTCTATTCGCTCACACCTGAACAAAACATTCGCATAAGTTTCAATCGCGCCTTCAAAGTGCCCGTCATTCTTGAAAATCATCTCTTCTTGCTGGGCGGATTGGCACGCGGCAATGTGGGCGGATATACCGTGATTACAGGCGGCGGCGGAACGCCAAACTTAGCCGATGCCGAAGCCCAAGCCCGCGCCGAAGGCAGAGCTATTACGCGCTACGACGCCCTCCGCCCCGAACAAGTCAACTCGTTTGAACTCGGCTACAAAGGCGTCATTTCCGATAAATTCTTCTTCGATGCGGTTGGCTACTACTCGATTTACAACGATTTCATCAGCCCTGCATTTGAAATTGCAAACCCTGCACCCGGCGCACTCGTTACACCAACCTACGCTTACGACAATCGCACAGGACAAATTCTAACCAATACCGTTGGTCAAACTGGTCGCGTGATTACTTACTTCAACTACGGCAAAGCCACGATTTTCGGCTTCGATATCGGCGCAACGTATTTCTTCACGAAAGATGTGTCGCTCGAAGGCAGTTTCTCGTTCATTAACCTTGCCGATTCCGACAATCCCTTTGAGGCGCAAGGCATTCCGCTGGTGCTCAATGTGCCCACAACGAAATACAAAGCTACGCTCACGGCAAAAAATCAACTCGTGAAAAATTCGTTTGTCTCGCTTCACGGTCGGCATATTCCGGGCTACCTCTTCCGTGCAGGGCGTTGGAACGGCATGCTTGCAGATAGAACCGTCATCGACCTCACGCTCGGCTATGACTGGAAACCACAAGGTGTAACCTTCCAAGTCGGACTAAACAACATTCTCGACAACAAGACGCCCGATGTGCTCGGCGCGCCGATTATGCGCAGGTTCATTTCTGCTTCCGTCACATATGGCATTGGCGGCTTTGGAAATTGAGAGATTTGAAAATTGAGAGATGTAAAGTTGTAGCGTAAGGGACACTTGGAGCGGCACCGCAGGGTGTCGCTCTCTTTCAAGCGACTTCGTGAAGAGTTAGCGAAAACTTAACGAAAAATTAGTATCCGAGAATTCATATTGTAAGTTTCAAAAACCAAATGGCGCGAGGCGTTTCGGTGAATTGCTGCATCGCTTTTGCTTCGTGCCGATTTGGCGACACTTCATGTGTTCGATTGAAGAAATTTGAACGATTTTATGCGGCTACAACCCTTTTGACTGTATGATGAACGAGTTATTCAACGGCTTTTCCCAAATCCTTCTCGACCAAACAAGCGATGGCATTGTGCTCACCGACCAAAATGGCTTGATTTTGCAAGCCAATC
>CALGMC010000014.1 GCA_937959145.1 uncultured Chlorobiales bacterium | reverse complement strand
CGAAATTTTGCGGAGCAAATCATCATAGAGTTTCTTTATCTCTTCCTTTTGCATCAATTCAAGATTGCTTTCATACTTAATGCCATTTTGGTCGGCGAAGGTTTTCAGCGTATCGAAGTTTGGAACGATAATCGCCGAAAGGAACGGACGCTTTTCGCCAATGACAACAACTTGTTCGACCAATGGATTTGCCGCAATGAGGTTTTCAATCGGAAGCGGGGCGATGTTTTTTCCGCCCGAGTTGACGATGATGTGCTTTTTGCGGTCAGTGATTTTGAGGTAATTATCTTCATCAATTTCGCCAATGTCGCCTGTATGAAACCAGCCGTCTTCGTCGATGACTTCTTTCGTGGCTTGTTCGTCGCGCCAATAGCCTTTCATGACGTTTGGACCGCGCAGAAGGATTTCGCCATCGGGCGCGATTTTATGCTCGACATTGTGAATTGGCGGTCCGACCTTTCCATATTTGACGAGGTGAGCGCGATTGACGTGCGTAACGGGCGAGGTTTCCGTCAGACCAAATCCTTCCAAAATTGTGATGCCGAGGGCTTCGAAGAGTTCGCCTGTTTCTTTGGGCAGTGCCGCGCCGCCTGAAATGAAGTAGCGCAGTCTTCCGCCGAAGCGTTCTTTAACTTTGGAGAGCACGAGCGAATCCGCCAGCGCGTATTGTGCGGCAAGAATGGGCGCGAATCGCTTTTCGCGTTTGGCTTTCGCGTGCGCGTAGCCGACATTCAACGCCCAATAAAAGAGTTTCTTTTTCGCCGCAGGGCTTGAATCAACGCTTTTGAACAATCCGCTCTTAATGCGCTCGAACAGTCTCGGCACAGTTACAACGATAGTCGGGCGCACTTCTGCAAGGTTCATTGTGATTGTTTCAATGCTTTCAGCGTAGTTGATTGTTGCGCCGCATCCGAAGATCAGGTAATAGCCAGCGGTGCGCTCGTAGGTGTGGCAAAGTGGCAGGAAGGAAAGTGTCGCGTCGCGCTCGTCAATCGGTAGCACTTTGCACATCGATTCGTTGCACGACTTGATGTTTTCACACAAGTTTCGGTGTGTGAGCATCACGCCTTTTGGGTTGCCTGTTGTGCCACTTGTGTAAACCAGCGTCGCAAGGTCGTGTTCTGAAAGTTCCAAATTGGCAAACGCATTTGGGTGTTCGTGATTGAACTTTTCGCCGATTTTCTTTGCCGCTTCAAATTCGGTTACGCTGTCGTCGGGCGCGTCTAACTCGTTGATGGAGATGACGGCTTTCACCGTTGGCACTTCGGCGCGAATCTTTCGGATTTTGTTGAGTTGCAACATCGTCGATGTAATCACCGCCTTACATTCTGAATTTTGAATAATGTAAGCGATTTGATTCGGCGGAAGCGAAGGATAAAGCGGCACATTCACCGCGCCAATCATCATCGTTGCCATATCCACGACAACCCACTGCGGACGATTCTCGGAAAGAATTGCGACGCGGTCGCCTTTCTCAATGCCGATAGATTTCAAAAACCCTGCAAACGCCAACACTTCACGATGCAGTTCGTCATGCGTAATGCCTTGATACTTCCCATTGACCTTGCGTGAAAGTGCGAACTTATCGGTGCGCCCGTGATAGTGCGCAAAGACGGCATTAAACATCTCCGTCAGTGTCTTGAACGATTCATTGATGAGCGGCATAGTGAATTGGTTAAGGTTAAACAGTTATGCTTTTGCCGTCAGCCACGACGACCACCGCATTTCTTTGGACATCGGACTTCCTTTCTCGGCAACTTCTTCGGCTTTCTCCATTAAAAATTCGGTCATTGTGGTGATAATCCAAGTGTAATTTTCATGACCGACAGAATGATAATCAGCGTCGGGTGCAGGATTCATAAAATCAATTGCGTAAGGCACGCCGTCGCGCACCGCAAACTCGAGCGTGTTGAGGTCGTAGCCTAACGCCTCGCAAAGCCTGACGCAATAGTCTTCAAGCGTGGCTTTCATTTTCTCTGACGGCGCAAACGACGCTTGATAACGCAAGTGATGCGGATTGCGCGGCTCATAAGGCATAATATGAACCTTCTTTTTTCCGACACAGTAACAACGATAATACTCACTAAATTCAATCCCTTCTTGCATCACCATGCAAATTGTGCCCGTCTGATTATACTTTTCAAAAAATTCGTTCGGGTTGTGAATTTTATAGACATGCTTCCAACCACCCCCGTCAAAGGGTTTCATCCAAAGCGGAAAGCCAACATACTCGAAGTAATCTTTCCAATCCATTGGATAAATCAAATTCCGCATGGATTCAGACGTCGTGTTTGGCGGATGTTGGTTTGACGGCAGGATAATCGTTTTCGGAACAGGGATTCCCATTTTCGTGGCAAGCGAATAATTGAAAAATTTATCGTCGGCACTCCACCAAAACGGATTATTGACGATGTAAGTGCCGCCCAACGCCGCAAGTTTCAGATATGCACGATAGTGCGGAATTTCGTGCGAGATTCGGTCGAGAATCACGGTGTAAGGCGTTTCTTCCGCCATTTTCAGCCCGCCAATTTTGATGAACTCGGCAACAATGTTCTTGCCTTTTTCTTTTGCTACGCGATTGATGTTGGCGATAAGTCCTTCGGGAAAAGAATTTTCTTGTCCGCGTAAAATGCCAATGCGGAGCGGCTCGGTTGTTTTTTTGGTCTTTGACATTTGCAAGTGGTTGAAAGTCGATAAAAAGAATTTGTTGTTTTGAATGTGCTTCGGGAAAGTTAAGAAAAGGCTATTATTCGGCAACGCCTTATTTGTTGGCACCGCGCAATGCAATGAAGAATTTATCGATGCGCGTGAGAGCGCGTGATGTTTAGCGTATCATTCCATCGCGCATTGCCTTGCCCATGCCTGCGGTGAATTCGGTTTTCACATCAAAGTAATCGGGATATTCCACTTGAAAGCCAAGCACGTCCATCGTCGGTTTGATGCGGAGCATGAAGCGCGTGGGTTTATTGCCTTCGCCTGCCAAATTGAGCGCGAAGTTTCCGAGGGCTTCTGCATTTCGTCCTGACAAGGCTTTTTTCAAATCTACCGAAATTTGCAACGGCAAAGTCGAAACGCCGCCATTGCCCGCTACACTTACTTTTTCAGCGACGATTCCATCGAGCAGTTCAATATCATCAATAAACATGCGCCATTCCAAGCGATTGAGCGAGGCCGTTTCGGCATTCGGATTTTTGACTTCTACATTTAGCGTAAGATTGAGCGGGAGTTGAGGTTGAGCCAACGCCACCGTGAATTTTGTTAAATCTGATAGGGCTAAATCGCGCGTCGACCTAATGCGCTGAACATTGATGCCTGCTAAGCGAGTGTTTTCAACGGTTGAGAGCCGAAACTCACATCGCGCAAAATTTTTCGTCTCTTGAATTTGCTTTAAGACCGAACAGCCTTCGGC
>CALGMC010000013.1 GCA_937959145.1 uncultured Chlorobiales bacterium | reverse complement strand
GCAAATCGTCATGGCGGCGTTTCAACTTGGTGCGTGCGATTTTCTCTTCAAGCCTATTCAGCCTCAACTGTTGCGAAATACCGTGCAAGCGTATTTAGATACACTTTCACGCTCACAATCGGATTTCAATAACCTGAAAGCGCTCGTGGAAAGCGAAATCGGCTATGTGGTAAATCGGAGCATTGGCGAGTCTTCCCCTGCTTCCGCCGCAAATTCTTCGGCTTCAAAAGGCACACTTCACTTTGATTCCATCTCAAAAGCCATTTCTCATATGGTCTTTAATCGTGAAACGGGGAAACTCATCGTTACTAGTTCACGCGGCGCGGGTGAATTGCACTACAGCGCAGGACGATTGCAAAAAGTCGCCTTCAATAACAAGACAGGCATCGACGCGCTCGAAGCCATGAAACTGCTTTTACAAGTTGATGTTGTGCTTGTGAAATAAGCCGTTACAAGTTTTCTTACAAGTCGCCGCCGATTGGACGCAAGACAATTTCCTCAACGCTTGTTCTTGTGGGTTGGAAGTAGGCGTCAACGACAGCCGTAGCGATGTCCTCAGGCATCATCATTCGTTCTGCAAGTGTTGCTCTTGCCTCGCCCCACATTGGCGTTGCAACTGCGCCGGGCATTACATTTGTTACTCTCACATTACACTTTCTTGCATAGAGACGCAAGACTTCCAACATGCCTTTCTGTCCAAACTTCGAGGCGCAATAGAGTGCGCTTTGTTCAAATGGTGTTTCCGCCGCAACAGAGGTGATGAAAAAAATATGCCCCGACCGTCGTGCTTGCATTTCAGCAAAGACTTTTTGCGTGAGAAAAAATGTGCCTTTCAAGTTGGTGTTCATCGTGAAGTCATAATCATCTTCCGTGAGGTCAAGTATGTTTTTGAATCGTCCAACGCCCGCGTTGTTGATGAGGCAATCGACGCGCCCGAAGCGGCTCAAGGCACTTTCATAAATGCGATTGACTTCATCGAGTTTGGAGAGTTCGGCTTCGAGCACATGGGTTTCAACGCGCATGGCTTCACATTCTTTTTTGAGCGCGAGCAAATCGGAGAGCGTGCGCGACGTGAGAAAGAGTTTCGGCGAAAAGTCTTCTTGCTTGCGCTTGGCAAATTCTACTGCAATCGCGCGACCAATGCCTTTGCCCGCGCCTGTAATTAAAATGACCGACATGTGTAATTAAATGTTGTTGAGGTCTGGCGGTTCTAATGTTCCATTTTTGATTCTATCCACATACCACCACCAATGCGAGGTTGGGTATCGCGTTTTGCGATAAGCGTCGTCGAGCAAGCCATCGCCAAATTCGTATTCAATCAAGTATTTGTAGGCGTTTTTGAGCACGACTTTATCCCACTTATTCACTTCTCGTTTTTGTGCTTCGTTAAGTTCGCCTTTGCGCACCTCAATGTCGCTTCGGTAGAAGAGAAATTCGTCGTAGCCCGCAATCCAGATGTCTTCGGAGTCGGCTAAGTCGGTGCAGTAGCGCGCATAAATTCTGACGAGTTCATCAATCGTGAATCCGCGAGAGGCGTAAAGTTTGGGCGTCATGTGCGGTGAAGTGAATACTGTTGTTCGATAGCGCGAATTTTCTCGAGGCGTGCTTCGTGGCGCGCGCCTTCAAACGGCGTTGTGAGAAAAACTTGAACAATAGATTTCATGGTTTCAATGCCGAGACTGCGTGCGCCGAGCGCGAGTGCGTTTGCATTGCCATGTGCGCGTGCGATTTTCGCCGTAAATTCGTTATAGCACGACACCGCTCGGAGCGTCGGAATTTTGTTGAGCACAACCGCAGAGGCTGTTCCAACACCGTCAATCATCATGCCGAACGTGGCGCGTCCGCTCCTGACTGCTTCGCCCACTTTCAGGGCAAAGTCGGGATAATCGCAACTCGTTTCTGAATCTGTTCCAACATCGACCAATCGATAATTTTTTTCAGCCAAAAATTTTTTGAGTTCGGCTTTCGTCTGAAATCCGCTGTGGTCGCTTCCGATGGCAATCGTGAGCATCTCATTTGGCGGAAGTGATGGCGATTCTTCCTTTGTCGACACGAAGGCTAATCCGTGTGTTTTAGCAGCGTCGCGTGCCAGCGGCGTAATAAGTGCGTTTGGCGGCATGTAAAGTTCGCGCTTCCCACTTCGCAAAGCGAGAAGCACATCTTTTTCTGTAATCAAAGGGCGCGACATTTTGTATCTTTGTTTTCCAAAATTTACATCAATTCGAACCGAAATAAACTGTGGCAAAAAAGAAGTCTGAAAAAACCCTCGAGGCGTTGATTGCGCGTTTGGAAGAAATTGCATCAACGATTCAAGATGGACAGGTCGGGCTGGAAGATTCCATCAAACTCTATGAAGAAGGCAAACAGATTGCACAAGAGTGCAACGAACGCCTTTCCGCAATTCAGAAAAAATTAGAGATGATTAACCCTTCTGAACTCAAAGACGATGACGAGACCCCGTCTTCCGATGACGATAACTTTCACGACTTGGGGCGGGATAACCCGATTTTACTTGCCTAACAATTTCTAACGCTATGTCAAACCAGTCTTCATCTGTTTCAAAGGTCAAAATTTTGTTCGTCTGTCTCGGCAACATTTGCCGCTCGCCCACTGCCGAAGCCGTTTTTCGCAAACTCGTTGAACAGGAAGGATTAAGCGATTACTTCGAGATTGATTCGGCAGGCACAGCAGGCTACCACATCGGCGATATGGCAGATGCACGCTCGATTCGACATGCCGAAAAACGTGGCTACGACTTAACCCCACATCGCGGCAGACGCCTCGAAGCCGAAGACTTGGACGAATACGACTACATCATCACGATGGATAAGAGCAACTACGCCGACGTCGCTTCGCTTTGCACAACCCAATGGCGCAAACTGAAATCGTTCATGGAGTTCGCGCCCGAAACAGGCTATACCGAAGTGCCTGACCCTTACAGCAAAGGCGCAGAAACCTTTGAACTCGTGCTCGATTTGTGCGAAGCCGCCGCCAAAGGTCTGCTCAATCATCTCAAAGCCAAACACTTTTCACACTTGCAAGGCGAACATAAAGCCTGAATAAAGCACCTCGCACACGACATAGCCAATCAGCATTGGACGCGAAAATTAAATTGATGAAAATTTATCTTGATACTTGTGTGATTCAACGTCCCTTTGATGACAAATCACAACCGAGAATTGCGCTGGAATCCGAAGCGGCTATCGCTCTTATTTCGCTATGCGAGCAAGGCGCATTTGAACTGGTGGCTTCTGATGCGTTAGTGTTTGAACAAGAACAAAATCCAAACACAAGACGAAAAGAATTTTCCCGACAAATTCTACGTCTTGCAAAACACTTGGTCATTTCTGACGATAAAGTTTTACAACTTGCAATGGAATGGAATTCGCGGGGATTGGCATTACTTGATGCGCTTCATCTTGCGTCTGCCATCGTAGGAAATGCGGATTACTTTTGCACAACTGACCGTAAATTACTCAACCGTGCACAGCAAATTGGGTCGTCAGTCATCAAAATTATTTCGCCAATTGAATTAGCAAAGGAGTTAACCTAATGCCAAAAACAATGCCTTTATCTGAGCTCACCGAGCAAGCCATTGCCGTCCTTTGCAAAGAGTTCGGTATCGTCAATACGATTCGCTTTCTCAATCAATATGAACAAGGCACAGGCGACTACACCGTCGAGCGAGAAACACGATTCAAAGATTTGACCCTTGAAGAATATCTCGCAACACTTCAAGCATTACGAAACAATCGTTCTACACTCTGATATTTTCACACTTGCAAGGCGAACATAAAGCCTGAATAAAGCACCTCGCACGCGACATAGCCAATCAGCATCGGACGCGAAAAAGGAATCGCAAATTTGATGACGAGTTGATAGACAAAATTCGCTGCAATCAGCATCACGGCGGCAAAGAGCACTGCAAGTGCGATTTTCCCCGACTCCGTCTCCAAGAGCGATTCCGAAAAGCCATCGCTGAAACGGTAAAGCACCGTGGCGGCGGCAATAAACATGAGCACTGCCGAGCATAAAAGCACAAGCGATAAGCGTTCGTCAGTCAGCCATTCCTTCATTTGTATCTGATGTTTAGTGTTATCAACGACTACGACACTGAATAATGCTTTCACAAAAGAATTTCGTTCTTTCATAAGTTTTCAAACACAATTTCTCCCGATGAAATCGTCGCTATCACCCTTTCCGCAATCCTCGCCGCTCTTTGCTCATGCTCAAAGCCTTTCGGCACTATCACCATGCTTGCGTCATAACCAATTTCCAACTGCCCGCGCTTGCC
>CALGMC010000012.1 GCA_937959145.1 uncultured Chlorobiales bacterium | reverse complement strand
GGACTCACCTCCGACCCGCGCGTCAAAGAAGCGGCAAAAAAAGCCATTGATAAATACGGCACAAGTTGCTCAGGTTCTCGCTACTTGACAGGCACGGTAAATTTGCATGTCGAGCTCGAAGAAAAATTGGCTGAATTTATGGGCAAGGAAGCCTGCCTGCTGTTCAGCACTGGCTATCAAACGGGACAGGGCATTATCCCGACACTGGTTCAGCGCGGCGAATATGTGATTAGCGATAAAGACAATCACGCATGCATGGTGATGGCAAACATGATGGCAAAAGGCATGATGGCAAACGTTGAGCGATATAGGCACAACGATATGGACGATTTAGAGCGCGTGCTCAAAAAAATTCCGCTTGAAGCAGGAAAACTCATTGCAACCGATGGCGTGTTCTCAGTTTCTGGCGAGATTGTGCATCTTCCTGACCTTGTTAAACTTGCAAAGCAATACAATGCGAAAATTCTCGTCGACGATGCGCACGCAGTCGGCGTGATTGGCAAAGGCGGACGCGGCACGGCGTCGGAATTTGGCTTAGAAGACGAAGTGGATTTAACGATGGGCACATTCTCTAAAACCTTTGCCTCGCTCGGTGGATTCGTGGTTGGCGATAGAGCGGTAATTAACTATATCAAACATCACACGCCCGCCTTGATTTTTTCCGCTTCTCCTACTGCAGCAAGCGTTGCAGCGGCACTCAAAGCATTAGAGATTTTGAAAGAAGAACCTTGGCGCGTCGAGAAACTTATTCACAATGCTGACCGCGTGCGACAAGCCCTCAAATCACATGGCTTCAAACTCATGGATTCACGCACGGCGATTGTATCGGTGATTATCGGCGAGCAACATAAAACGCTTCTCTTTTGGCGCAAACTTTACGACGCGGGCGTATTCGTGAACGCCTTTGTTCGCCCTGGCGTGATGCCCGGTTGGGAAATGCTTCGCACCAGTTACATGACCTCTCACGAAGAGTGGCACTTAGATAAAATCGTAACGGAATTTGTGCGATTCGGCAAAGAACTCGGCGTGATTTCGTAGCACGGTTTCTTGTCGTTTCCTTTTGCATAAAAACACAAAGGCGACACGGTTACTCACGCATCGCCTTTGCTTCTCACTGTCAAAGTTAATGTTATTCGGCGAGCGCAATTACTGCGACACACCCCTTTCCGCCATATACACCCAGCACAGGTGAGATTTGGGTGAGTTCAACGGAAAGATTTGGAAGAGCAGTCAAAATTTTTGATTTGGCTTCGTCGGCGAGCGCACGATTATCGGAATAAACAATCGCCACTTTCGCCTTTGATTTGCCTTTTACATAGTTAATCGCAAGTTCAATCGCCTTATTCAGCGCGCCTTTTTCGCCAATCCCTTTTCCGCACTGAACAACTTTTCCATGTTCATCAAACGTCAAAACCGGATTGATATGAAGCAATTTTGCCACGAAGCCTTTTGATTTGGAGAGCCGTCCGCCACGCACAAGGTTATCAATGGTTTGAAGGCTCAAAAATGCTTTGATTTTCGTTTTCAGGTAGTTTAGCCGAGTCGTAATTGCTTCAACAGATTCGCCACGATTGCGCATCTCGACGGCTTCGCGCACCAAGAATCCTAATCCCATTGACGCAATTCGGCTATCAACCACGACGATGTTGCGCTCTTTGAAAAATTTGCTCGAGAGTTTGGCGTTTTGATATGTGCCTGAAACGCTTGACGAAAGCATAATCGCAATCACATTGTCGTAGCGGCGGAGCATATCGTCAAAGGCTTGTTTGAATTGTGCGGTTGAAGGTTGGGAGGTTCTTGGGAGGTCTTTGGCGTCTTGGAGGCGGCGGTAAAATTCGGAAGGCGAAAGGGTTACGCGGTCTAAAAATTCTTCTTCGCCGAAGCGTAGCGATAGCGGCACGAGTGCAATGTCGTTTGCTTCGAGGTATTCGTCAGGAAGGTCGCATGTCGAGTCAGTTAGAATGCCGATAGGCTTTTTGCCGAAGGCGTTTTCGTGTTGCGCCTTCATATCTTCAAACTTTGTTTTTTGCAGAATGCCGTAACGCGCGGCGATGTCAAAAATCGTTTGTGGCTCGTTGGTGTGAATGTGCACTTTCGTCTTGGTCGACGAGCCACCGATGATGAGCGAATCGCCGTAGTTGAGCAATTCTTTTCGCAGTGCTTTTTTATCAAACGATGCGCTGTTTTCCAGCACAAATTCGGTGCAGAATTGGAAAGTAATGGCGTTGCTATCGGCTTCAATTTGCGCGCCTTCGCCTTGCGCTTCTTCAACCGCGAAACGCTTGCGCTTGTCGAAGACTTCCTTCAAATTTCCTTCCGAAATAAATTTCATTACGCCTTCAACCATATCCACAAACCCTTGCGCGCCCGAGTCGACAACGCCAGCTTTTTTCAGGACGGCTTCGCCATTGACTTTGAGCAGTTCGGGCGTTTTTGCCAGCGCGTGTTTAGCGGCGTTGTAGGATTCGAGAAAGAGATGCTTAAAGTCAGCCGTCTTGTTGGAGAGTTCATGAACGGCGTGTGTCCAATCGCGAATGACCGTGAGAATTGTACCTTCAACAGGATTCATCATTGCTTCGTAGGCATATTCTTTTGCGCGCATAAGCGCATTGGCAAAGTCTCTTGCACTTGCGCGTTCCTTGCCTGACAAGCCTTCGTATAAGCCTTGATAGAACTGTGCCAAAATCGAGCCCGAATTTCCACGAGAGCCAACAAGGGCGGCGTCGGCAGCACAGCAGACAACCGCATCAATCGTAGAATCATCGCATTCGTAAAGTGCATCAACAACGGCTTTGAGCGTCAGTGCCATGTTAGTGCCTGTGTCGCCGTCGGCAACAGGGAAGACGTTGATTTTGTTGAGATATTCTTTGCGAAGAATGACGGATTCCGCACCTGCAATCATGCCGTGTTTTAATCGGCGACCGTTCAAATAGTGAATAGGCATCGTTTCAATTAACCTTGATTGTTGGACCTTGATTGTTGGAATATGAAATCGAATTGAACGGGCAGGAAGAAGAGTCAGCGGCGGAGCGGCAGGGCGTTTGATGAAATGTAATTCAATTTCAAACGGTCGCGTGACCTTCGTTTCCAACCAAGTCATCAATTCCAAGCATAACGCATCATTGCACTTCCAAGCCCATCAACTCTTTCGTGTCACACAAACAAACAGCAGTAAAGCGTTCAATCAAGTGGCGTGAATTTAAGAATGATTTGTAAAAAAGCAAGTCTGCCATGTGTGAAAGTTTGTTTCGAGTTCTTTACATTACGCGCCTGTTATCAACACTTTCACTTTCTCAACTTCATCTCGATATGCGCATTGTTTCTCGCTTTCTTTCTAGCGTTTTACTTTTGCTCGTTTGTGCGTGTCAAAGTGCGCCAGTGCCGCCGACACTTTCAACCGATTCCAAATCGCAATCAGGCTACGCGCTCATCACGCCTACCTTGCTCAAAGCGCACCTTTCGTTTCTTGCCAGCGATGAACTTGAAGGACGCGAAACAGCCAAGCGCGGTCAAAAAATTGCCGCTCGATACATCGCCACAGAGTTCGAGAAATTTGGTTTGAAGCCGTTAGGCGATAGCGGCAGTTACTTTCAAACATTTCGCGTCAAGGAAGAACAACTCGGCATGAAGAGCACGATTTCCGTCTCGATATCGTCGGCTGTAAAATCAAAGCGCGGTAGAAGCACGCCCACAACGGAGACGAAAGTGTATGATAAATTCTTCGAGGATTTTTATGGGTTCGGCAGAAACTTTCGCGATGCGGCAAAGTCGGTCAGTGGTTCGGTGCTGTTTGCAGGCTACGGCATTGACGACGAAATGAATTACAAGTATTCTGACTATGCAGGCATTTC
>CALGMC010000011.1 GCA_937959145.1 uncultured Chlorobiales bacterium | reverse complement strand
TGAATCAGCGCGTCGACTTCGCGAATGTGCGAGAGAAACTTGTTGCCAAGTCCTTCGCCTTTGGAGGCACCGCGCACCAAGCCTGCAATGTCGACGATTTCCAGCACAGCAGGCACAATCGTGTTTGTCTTGGCGATTTTTGCTAATTCTTTCAAGCGGGGGTCGGGCACGGGGACGTTTCCGACATTCGGCTCAATGGTGCAAAAGGGATAATTCTGCGCGTCGACTTGTTGGGCGGTGATAGCATTAAACAGCGTTGACTTCCCGACATTTGGAAGCCCTAAAATTCCGGCTCGGAGCGACATAACTTGTGATTAAATGAATTAAAAACGGGCGTGAAGATACAAAAAGCCTCGATGTCGTCGAGGCTTTTCAAATCGTGAATGCGTTTGGATTACTTGCGAATATCGAGGTCGGCAATGACTTGACGATAGCGAAGCACGTCTGTTTTGGTCAAGTAGTTAAGCAGACGCTTGCGCTTGCCGACGAGTTTGAGCAAGCCGTAGCGCGTGTGATTGTCTTTCTTGTGCGTTTTCAAGTGTTCAGTCAAGTGGTTAATGCGCTCAGTCAAAAGTGCGATTTGCACTTCGGGCTTTCCGGTATCGGCTTCATTTGAGCCGAATTTTTTGACGAGTTCCGACTTTTTTTCTTTCGTTACAGGCATTTGCAGTTGAAATTATGTTTGAAAAGTTGTTGAAAATGATTGCGTTACTTGTGTTTTATGCGACAGTGTTCGCGACACTGAACTCCGACAAAAGGCGTTGCGCCGCGTATTTATCGCGTTCTAATTGCGCTTTGAGCGCGTCTAAACTTGAAAATTTTTGTTCGTCTCTCAATCGTGCGAGAAATCGAACCGTGAGCGATTTGCCGTATAAATCACCATTGAAATCGAGCAAATGCACTTCGAGCGAAACGCCTGATTGGGCTTGAATCGTTGGGCGCGTGCCGATGTTCATCATGGCGCGATAGGTTTTTTCGCCGATGCTGACTTCCACCGCATAAACGCCGTGTTTCGGAATCAATTTCGCGTTAGGCGGCAGAAGGTTTGCGGTCGGAAAGCCTATCGTGCGTCCGCGTTTATCGCCTTCAACCACGACTGCCGAGAGTTGATACGGCGCGCCGAGCAGTTTATTGGCGTTTTCAATCTCTCCTGCTTCCAAAAAGCGACGAATCGCCGTGCTTGAAAGATGATGCTCGTCGACTTTCTGTTCGGGGATTTGCTTAACGGTGAAGTGATGCCGCTCTGCAAGCATTGCAAGCGTTTCAAATGAGCCGCCGCGATTTCTGCCGAACATGTGGTCGTAGCCAATGACAATTTCCGCCAGTCCGATTTGCTTCACCAGCACGTTCTCGACAAATGCTTCGGCGGGCGTTTCTGAAAACGCTTTCGTGAAATGAATGACCATCACGCAGTCGACACCGAGCGATTCTAATGCGTTCAGTTTTTCGTCGAGCGTCGAGAGCAGGAAAATTGGCGCGCCGTTGGCTTTGCCAAGCACGAGGCGCGGGTGCGGTTCAAAGGTAATCACCACACTGCGTAAGCCACGCGCTTTGGCGTCAGAGACAAGCGTTGAAATAATCGCGCGATGTCCCAGATGCACGCCGTCGTAAGTGCCAATCGTAACCGCAGAGGCTTTCCGTTCAAACGGCTTTGGATTATCAGTATCAAATTGTGAAAGAACACCGTCACGAAAATGGTATCGCTCTGTCATATCTCAAACTTCCGAGTTCTGATAAGTTCTACGCATGCCTCTATGCTCAATGCGTCTTCAATTTTGTAATTGCCGACGCGCGTTCTTCGCAACGAACGAAGATAGCCGCCGACACCTAACTTTGCGCCGAAGTCGTGCGCAATCGTGCGAATATACGCGCCTTTTGAAACCACAATCCGAAATGCGACAATCGGCAGTTGAACCTGCGTTAAGTCGAATTCAAAAATTTCTATCGGCTTTGGCGTGCGCTCAACTTCTTCGCCACGCCGCGCAAGTTCATAAAGCCGTTTGCCTTGATGCCACGTTGCCGAATACATCGGCGGCGATTGCATGTGTTTGCCGAGAAACGACTTGGCTGTTTGTTCCAATGTTTCTCTGCTCAAATGCGATACGTCGCAAGTGTTCTCTTCTTTGGTTTCGGTGTCGTAGCTTTTCGTGGTCGCGCCTAATTTAATTTCGCCCGTGTATTCTTTCTCGAGCACTTCGAGCGAAGAAATTTCTTTTGTCTTTTTCCCGACGGCGATGAGCAACAGCCCTGTGGCTTTCGGGTCTAAGGTGCCTGCGTGTCCGACTTTGCACTTTTTTCCAAGTTGCTTTGAATAGGCGTTGCGCACTTTGGCGACAACATCAAACGAAGTCCAATCCAACGGTTTATCAATCAGGAAAAGGTCGTTGAGTTCAAGCATCACGGCGTCGCGCTGTCGGTGCTTTTCGGTTGCGCATTGGCGATTTTCAAGAGTTCCTCGATGCGAGCGGCTTTTTCCGCGACATCGTCGAGATAAAATTCAAGTTCGGGCATTTGCCGAAATTGATTTCGAATTTTGCTCGAGAGCTCCTTGCGAAAAAACTTCGACTCTTTTTTAATGTGCCCCAGCATAGATTGGGCGAGTTCTTTCGCGCCTAACACAGAAAGATAAACACGCGCGATTGCGAGGTCAGGCGTAATTTTAACGGCGACGATGGTTGTCAGTGTGCCGTTGCGCGGCAATTCTTTCTGAAAGATGTTTCCTAATTCGCGTTGTATGAGTTCAGCAACGCGCTCTGTTCGTATAGACATACTTGTTCAGATTCCGTGATGGCGTTAGTTCTGCTCGGTTACTAATTTGCGTTTCGTCTCAACCATTTGGAAGGCTTCGAGTATGTCGCCGACTTTAATGTCGTCGTAGCCTTGTAGGCTCAACCCGCACTCGTATCCGGCGTCGACCTCTTTAACATCTTCCTTGAAGCGTTTGAGTGAGGCAAGATTGCCTTCAAAAACTTGAATGCCGTCGCGAAGCAAGCGCACTTTTGAATCACGGCGAATTTTTCCGTCAAGAACCTTACAGCCAGCGATATTGCCAAGCTTGGAAATGCGGAAGACTTCGCGGATTTCAACTGTTGCAGTAACTTCCTCGACAAATTCAGGCGAAAGCATGCCCTCGAGCGCGTCTTTGATTTCTTCGAGCGCGTGATAAATAACGGTGTAGAATCGAATATCGATTTGTTCGCGTTCCGCGAGTTTCTTGGCGTTGAGGTTCGGGCGCACGCGGAAACCGATGATGATGGCGTCAGAGGCGGCGGCAAGGAGCACGTCGCTCTCGGTGATTTGCCCGACTCCCCGATGGATAATTTCAACCTTGACTTCTTCGGTTTGTATTTTCATCAAGCCGTCTGAAAGTGCCTCAATCGAGCCGCCGACGTCGGCTTTGACGATAATGCGCAATTCCTTAATGCCACCTTCTTGCGCTTGCTTGGCGATGTCGTTGAGCCGCACGCGACTGCTATGCCTGAACTCTTGTTCGCGACGAATGAGTTGTCGGCGTTGTGAAATTTCTCGCGCTTCACGGTCGCTGGGCGTAACGGCAAAAATATCGCCTGCTTCGGGTTGCATTTCAAACCCGAGAACTCGAACAGGTTGAGAGGGGTGAGCCGTCTCTAATCGCCGACCGCGCTCATCGAGCATGGCTCTGACCCTACCCGCTGAAACGCCGCAGACAAACGGGTCTCCGACTTTCAGCATACCATCTTGAACCAGCACCGTCGCGACAATGCCTTTGCCTTTATCAAGTTCAGATTCAATCACGACGCCCTTGGGCAGTTTTTCCGGGTGGAAGTTCGCTGTCAAATTCATCAGTTCCGCTTGGGCAAGCACTTTATCAAGAAGTTCTCTGACGCCGACACCTTTCTTGGCGGAAATTTCTTGGCATTGCACATCGCCGCCCCACTCCTCGACCGTAACGCCGTTTTCCGAGAGTTGTGCTCGAATTTTATCGGGATTAGCTTCGGGCTTATCGATTTTGTTGAGCGCGACCACAATCGGCACATTTGCCGCTTTGGCGTGGTTAATCGCTTCGATGGTCTGCGGCATGACGCTGTCATCGGCGGCAACAACGAGAATAACAATATCGGTTACTTCCGCGCCGCGTGCGCGCATTGCCGTAAAGGCTTCGTGACCGGGCGTATCGAGAAACGTAATTTGCTGTCCGTTTTCAAGCGTTACTTCATATGCGCCGATGTGCTGCGTAATTCCGCCCGCTTCTCCTGCAACAACATTGCTTCGGCGAATGTAGTCGAGAAGTGACGTTTTGCCATGGTCGACGTGTCCCATAATCGTAACCACAGGCGGGCGCGTTTTAATCTCTTCGGGGGAGCGTTCTTCCTCAATGAGTGCGTCGGTTACTTCATGCTCCGACACAAATTGAATTTCTTTTTCAAATTCCAACGCCAACAGTTCAAGCGTTTCTTTATCCAAGCGTTGATTGATGGTGATGAATTTGCCCATCTTGAAGCACTTGGCAATCACGTCTTTGGGTGCAACCCCGATGAGGTCGGCAAATTCATGCGTAGAGGTGAACTCCGTCAGTTTGATAATTCGGTTTTCAGCGTCGCGCTGTTGAGAGGCTAATTCTTCGCGTTCCTCACGCTCGCGCTTACGAAGTTTGCGGAATTTTGAGCGCGTATTAGTTTCGCCCGCGTCGTCCATGTTGATGATGGTTTGGCGAATGTTGCGCTCCAGCGTTTTTTCATCGACGTCGAATTTCTTTTTCTTCTTCGCCGCTTTTTCTTCGGCGATTTTCGCCAGCTGTTCTTCGCGCATTGTTCGCTTTTGAGGCGGCGGCGCGTCGGTTGAAAATGTGGCGGGTGCATCGGCTTTGGCGACGGGTTGCTTTGGCGGCGGTTGCGCTTGCCCTTTGGCTTGAATCGGTTTGGCTTCGGTGGTCGGCACTATAGGCTCTGTTTTGACAGTCAAGTCTCTGGCTTGTTGTCCAAAACTCTTCTTACGCTTGCGTTTCTTTTTGACCAAATCAATTTCGCCGAGCACTTTCAACCCACCTTTGTTTTCCGACGACCCGTAGCGCGAGCCAATATCCGCCTGCTCTTGACGAATTTGTCGTTGTAGTTCCGTGCTTTGTTCTGTCTGCACTTCCGACACCTCATCGTGTTCAGCATCAGCGGTTTCTTCTGCCGCCCCTTCTATGACGTCGGTTTCTTCGGAAGAATCTGTTTCAACGGCATCTTGTGTTGCGTCGTTCACAGCTTCTGTCGCAATATCTGTCGCGACTGCTTGAAGAGGCATTTCAGCGACTTCTGTATGTGATTCGCTGGAAACCTGTTGCGCCGATTCAGTAGGCGGTTCTATCGGTGCTTGCATGATTGGCTCGGGAAGAGGAGCAGTCTCTTCGGCAGGTTCAATCACCGTCGATACTTCCGTGCTTTCGGGCTCTGCCTTTATTGATTCCGCGCTTTCAATGAATTTGCTTGTTGGAATTGATTCCGACGGTAGGCTGGATTGCGTCGAAGCCGACTTCGGCTCATCTGACGGCTCAAGGGTGCGGCGCGGTTTTACCGGGGTTTTGATGCCGACCGTTGATTTGGACGCCACACTGCTTATTCCTTTGCGCTTTTTTTCCTCCATCGCTTTTTTCTGACGGAGCGACTCACTTTTTTCTTTTTCCTCGCTGTAATTATCATAAATGAGGTTGCGCACTGCCTCCGAAACCTTAGACGACGCTGAGGCAACTTTCACACCCTCACTTCTGAGAAATTCGAGGACTTCGGTCGCCGCGACTCGTAATTCTTCCGCAATCTCTGTAAGTTTATATTTTTTTTCTTCCGACATCTTTCCTTCTTCCTTCCGTCGCGTTATGGGTTACGACTGCTTGTATAAACGATTGAGACGACGCACATGGTCGTGCATAGTTAATTTTGAGCGTTTGGCGACGCTTCTTGCTCTGGCTCGCCTTCGGCGGGCGTTTCTTCATGTTCGGCTTCGGCGTGATATTCCGCTTGAACGGTCTTATAGATGTTTTCCGCGATTTTTCGCCAGTGTTTGCGCTCGTCTTCGGTCATCATCTTCACAAAAGGCTTTGACGACTTCTTATCTTTGCCGCCGCTCTCGAAGAAATCGGCGCGAATTGTTGGCATTATGAGGGCGTTTTCAACTGCTTCAACACCTGCATCAATGATTTTTTTCGCTGTGTCCAGCCCTTTATCAAGCAGTTGATAAATCATGTCGTCCCCGAAATCTTCGCGAAACGCAATGATGTCAATATCGTTCGGGTCGTCAGTTTTATCGATTTCGCGATAAATTTCAATCTCAAATCCAGTTAGTTTTTCGGCGAGAAGAATGTTATTTCCATTTCTGCCAATAGCATATTTGATTTGGTCAGGCTTTAGCATCACACGCGCACGCTTGTTCTTAAAATCAACAAGGACGGACATAGGGTCTATCTTCGCTGGTTGCATGGCACGAACGATGTAGATTTGCGGTTCGTCGCTATATGAGACGACATCAATGTTCTCGTTGTTGAGCTCCTTGACGATGTTTTGAATACGTTTGCCTTTGTGCCCGACGCACGCACCGACGGGGTCGATACGGTTACTTGTCGACTCAACGGCGACTTTAGCGCGCTCTCCGGGAACACGAGCAATCCCTTTAATAATCACCAATCCTTCGGCGATTTCCGTAACTTCACTTTCAAAAAGTTTGCGCAAGAAGTTATCATCCGTTCTTGAGACAATCACACGCATCGGTCCATCTTCGCGCTCTTTCTCAATCTCCGTTCCATCTTCCAACTTGACTTTCACTTTTTCACGTTCCACGCGCTTGATGTAAAGTTTCATTCGTGGATTTTTGCGCGGATTATCTTTATACATTTTCTCCGAATGTGGCAATATCAACTCAATTTTTTGGTCCTTGCTCGTATTGTAAGTGAAAATAGTTTCCTTATTGCGTATTTGATAGAGCTCCGCGGAAACAACCTCTCCTACGCGCTCCAAGCATTCTTCATAAAGCGATTGCTTATCTGAATCGCGTCGCTTCTTCTGAACCGCTTGTTTGATAATCTGGATAGACTTGCGCGAAAGAATTGACTCAAGAGGAATCGGACCCTCCTCGTAAGTATCACCGACCTCGAGCGAATCATCGATTTCGCGAACGGTTTTGATATCGATTTCAATCGTTGGAATGTCGATTTCTTCCACAATGGTTTTATTGATGTAGACCTCGAAGTCGCCTCTATCGGGATTGATAATCACACGTGCGTTCACTTCCGGGTCGTATTCTTTTCGCAGTTGCTTCAAAATCATGTCTTTAAGCAAGTCGACCATGTCGGATTTCAGTAGCGACGTGTCGGTTTTCTTGTCGCGCATCTGGTCTGACTTCTCAATCGCCGCAAAGGCTTCCACCAATTGAGTTTTGCGGTCTTCCTGTGTGAGTTCTGCGTTTTTACGTTTTGCCATTGCTCTAAAAAGGTTTCGCTCTAAAATTTTTCATCTAAAAGTTCTCGAACTGCCGATGGTGTTTTGATAACACTCGTTTTGATGACAACCATGAATTAAAATTCTACTTCCACTGTGGCTTCCACAAGTTGAGACAAGGGAAGCATCAAGCGTTCAGCCTCCGTATTTTTTCCTTTCTTTTCCGACATACGCTGCAATGTCAACTCAATCGGTGCGTGTTCGGAAAGATGCACAAGCCGACCTTTAACCACGTGATAAACATCATTTGAATCTTTGTATTTCACGCGCAACAGTCGCCCGATATTTTTGCGATACTGCCGCTCCAACTTCAACGGTCGCGAGAGACCGGGCGAGGAGACATCGAGGCGAAAGCGATTCGGCAACAGGTCTTGAAGTTCAGGCTGAACTTCCACTTCTTCCCCCAACTTTCGGCTCAGCCGCGCACATGCGTCAATCGTAACACCTTTGTCGGTATCTACATAAATTTCCAGATAATCCGTGCCGTTCACATTTCGGAAGAGAAGTTCAACAAGAAAGAGTTCCGTTTCACTCGAGTAGCCTTGCTCTCTGTTATGTTCCGATATTGAGCGCGTAATCCACGCGGTTAACTGTTCAACACGAGACGACGACAATTCCGCAAAAATGTTGTTTATATGTTGTTTTAAGTTCTTTCCGATAACAAAAAAAGTGGGAAGCGCGTCCCACTTTTTAGCACATAACCTAAATTGACTGCATTGCAAATATAACACTTCATCGCTCAACGTCAAAACCGACACACACCTCGTCAAAAAGTTCTTGACAAACTCTGAAACTTTTCCTATCTTAATTCCGACAAAAGTAGTCGGAATTATTTAAGAGCGGATACGCTTCTGCTTTATGTAAGGTCGTCCAAATCGACTTTTTTATTGATGAAAACTCGGACTAAAACGGTCTTATTTAGATTCGGTCTAAAATGTTAAAGCTAACCAAAAAATTTGAATACGGGTTGCTCGCAATTCGCTACATCGCTCAAACGCGAAACGGCGACATTGCAACTGCGAAAGAAATCGCGGATAAAGCCGGTATTTCTTACGAGTTGGTTGCGAAAATTTTACAGCAACTCACAAAAGCGGAAATCGTCTCGTCCGTTCAAGGTGTCAAAGGGGGCTATCGGCTCAATAAACCTGCGTCGCAAATTTCTTTCACGGAAATCGCCGATGCCATTGACGACCCGATTCAACTGATAGACTGCGCCGATAATCCAAATGGGTGCTCGGCATTTTCAGGGTGCGGTATAAAAAAACCGCTTACCGAAATACAGACACGCTTCCGCGAAATTTTTAGCGAGGCAACCGTCGCAGAAATTCTGTGAAATAAATGTCGATGTAATTTTTACAACCTTAAACAGAAATAGACAATGGCTCTCGACAAAACATCTCTGGATTTGAGCAGACCGATTTATATGGATAACAACGCCACAACGCCGATGGATCCGCGCGTTTTGGAGGCGATGATGCCATATTTCACCGAGAAATTTGGAAATGCGGCGTCCCGCAATCATGCATATGGATGGGAAGCGGAAGAAGCGGTAGAGAAAGCCCGCGAACAGGTCGCCAAAGCCATCGGCGCAGATGCAAAAGAAATCATTTTCACGAGCGGCGCGACTGAATCCGATAATATCGCAATTAAAGGTGCGGTTGAAATGTATGCCGAAAAAGGCAACCACATCATCACGCTTCTCACGGAGCATAAAGCCGTGCTCGATACCTGCCGCCGATTAGAACGCGAGGGGAAAGCAACTGTAACCTATCTTGCGCCGAAACAAGACGGCATTGTAGATTTAGAGCAACTTGAAGCCGCCATTACCGATAAAACCATCATGGTTGCGATTATGATGGCGAATAACGAAATCGGCGTTATTCAACCGATGGCGCAAATCGGCGAAATCTGTCGCAAACATGGCGTGCTTTTCTTCACCGACGCCGTTCAAGCCGTTGGTAAAGTGCCTGTTGATGTCAATGCAATGAAAATCGATGTGCTTGCAATTTCAGGTCATAAAATTTACGGTCCGAAAGGCGTTGGCGCGCTCTATGTCCGCCGTAAAAATCCGCGTGTGAAACTTGCGGGCGTGATTGACGGCGGCGGTCAAGAGCGCGGCATGCGAAGCGGCACGCTCAACGTGCCTGGCATCGTGGGATTAGGCAAAGCCTTGGAAATCGCCATAGAAGAACTGCCAAGCGAAATGAAACGACTGACCTACTTGCGCAACAAGCTTAAAGACGGCATCATGTCTCAACTCGAGGAGTGCTACATCAACGGCTCTATGGAAAGCCGATTGCCCGGAAACCTCAACATTAGCTACGCATATGTCGAGGGCGAAGGGTTGTTGATGGGGCTGAAAGGATTGGCGGTTTCTTCTGGCTCTGCTTGCACGAGCGCATCGCTTGAGCCGTCGCACGTACTCAAAGCGTTGGGCGTCGGTGATGAACTGGCGCACTCTTCGATTCGCTACGGGCTTGGACGCTTTACGACCGAAGAAGAAGTCGATTACGCCATTCAAATCACGGTTGAAGCCGTTAATCGTTTGCGCGAGATGTCGCCGCTCTACGAAATGGCGAAAGCGGGCATCGATTTGAAAACGGTTCAATGGAATCATCACTAATCTGAAACACTGTATTACAAACCTTAAACTATTTAATCACTATGGCTTACTCAACAAAGGTCATTGACCACTACAATAACCCTCGCAATGTCGGCTCGCTTGATGCGAAAGATGAAACCGTCGGCACAGGGCTCGTCGGCGCACCTGAGTGTGGCGACGTGATGAAACTGCAAATTCGCGTCAACGAAGAAACAGGCGTGATTGAAGACGCAAAATTCAAAACATTTGGTTGCGGCTCAGCGATTGCCTCGTCTTCACTCGCTACGGAAATGCTCAAAGGAAAAACCATCGAAGAAGCAGAAAAAATTAAGAATACGGAGTTGGTGCAAGAGTTGAACTTACCGCCCGTCAAAATTCACTGCTCGGTTTTAGCCGAAGATGCTATCAAGGCGGCGATTGAAGATTTCAAAAAGAAACAGACCGCAAAGCGTGAAAAAGCCCAAGAAGCTTTAGCCAACGCATAACTTTTTTGAAGCGCGAAACACGATTCAAATGATACGAAAAGGGTTTCGCGCTTTTTTCTCTACGAATGCACAAGAACGTTTAGATTTCATTACTGAACACAACCATGATTACTATATCCGAAAAAGCACTCGCACAAGTTGAGCGTCTCAAAGCGCAACAAAATCTCGGACCTGATTACGGTCTCCGCGTTAGCGTTAAAGGCGGCGGCTGTTCGGGACTTTCATATGGACTTGACTTCGACAACGAAGAAAAAAAAGGCGACCAAGTTTTTGAAGACAAAGGCGTTAAGATCTTCGTCGACATGAAGTCGTTTCTTTACCTTGCAGGCACGCAGTTAGACTTTTCGGACGGCTTGAATGGCAAAGGATTTCATTTCGTCAATCCGAATGCGGCACGCTCATGTGGCTGCGGCGAATCATTTTCAGTATAACCAGCTGCCTCTTAAACTTTGATGCTAAAACAAGCACCAAATCACGGATAGGCTGATGGAAGACATTAGAAAAATTCCGATTAAGTCGCAGGAAGAAGTTTGGTTCTACGAAAAACAAATCAATCTCTTTGACATTTTAGACTTTTTTCCGCCCGATGCGATTGAAACCGCACACGGCGAAGGCAGGAAACTGCTCATTGAAACCGACTTAGGCTGGTCGTTCGAAACCGACATTGAAAAGGGGAAATTTTGTTTTCGCAAAAAGTCAAAGTCGATGAACGGCACGGGCAAATGGGTCGTAGAATCAGGGCTGAAAGCAGGAGATATGATTTGCATAGAAAAATTAGGAGACTATCACTATAAACTTTTCAAATCTCAACCATGACGATGGAGATTCTTTCAACATTAAGCGGAACAGCCCTGTTTTTAGGACTGTGTTTGGATTTCCCGCGCCAAATCGTGCAATCCTATTTCAGCGAAATGTTCCGTGCAAAAGAGGCAGAAATACTTACACTCGAACTCAATCCTAATCAAAATTAACTTTGACTATGGAAAACAAAGCGTTGTTGGAATTTGATATTCAAGATTTTTTATGGAACGGCATTTTGAAAGAATCCGTCTTTCGCGAAAAATTAGAAGCGCATGATTGGACGCAGTATGACGGAAAAAAAGTGATTATCAAAGGTTGTGGCTCAACCCCGATTCCGACTTGGGCATATATGGTGGTTACGGGCTACTTGGTGCAACACGCGCAAAAGGTGATGTATGGCGAAGCATGCGCCGCCGTTCCGATTTTCAAAAAGGGCAAAGAAGTTGAACAGACCGCATAATTGAACATTTTATCCGAACATTTCAGCCGCTCTTAAAGCGGCTTTTTGTTACACTTTCCCCAAAGCCACAGAGATAATCCCAAATGCCATCGCTACTTTGAGCAAGGTGTTTTGCCGATATAAATTTTCTTTTGTCGGATTATGCCACGCTTTAACCATGACATAAAGCAGAGGGAGATTTGTGCCAAGCATGACGACGAGAAAATACATGTGCCCATATTCCCTTGTCCAATAAGGCACGACGGTCGTGCTTATCATAAGCGCGAAAATGAGCGTTACGAGCGCGAGCGTCGCAGTTGTGCCAAAGCGAATGGGAATCGTTGTTGCGCCTAAGGCGTTATCGCCTTCAACATCTTCCAAATCTTTGAGCATTTCGCGCCCCAAGTTCAAGAGAAATGAAAAGACGGTTGGATAAAAGACGTTCTGCACCTCGCCCGTTGAAGCGGCACCGTAGAGAAATCCCAAACTCACCAATATGGAAATGACAAGGTTGCCGATAAAGAGCATGCGCTTGAAGTATCGGCTGTAAATGTAGAGCATGGGAATGGTGAAGAGTGCCATGAGTAGGTTGAGCGGCGTGAGAAAAAAAGAGATGATGAGCGCGATAAGGTTGAGAATGAGCCAGTATCGGAAGGCGTGCATGCGTGAAAGCGCGCCGCGTGCGAGCGGACGTTTAGGCTTGTTAATACGGTCAATTTCAATATCGAAATAATCGTTAATCACATTGCCCGCGCCGCCGATGAGAATGGTTGCTAAACCTGCAAGGTAGGTATCGAGTTGGGAAAATGCGCCTCCGCCTATGGCGACAAACGCGCCGAGCAATGTGCCAAAAAAGAGAATGATAATGTTGGACGGGCGAAGCAGTTCAAGATACGCCATGCGTTTCAGGACTCTGATGCGGCGGAGTTGTTTGCGTCGATATCCACCATTTGAATGCCGTCGTTGTAAGTTTTAACCCGATAGTCTTTAAGGCTCGTCAGTTTTTTGACGATTTCACCGATGCGTTTGCCTTGCTCGTAACTGCGGTCAATCATCTGTAAAATTCGGTCAACATTACTTTCCACGAGATTCTCGCGTTGAATTTTTTTCTTGACCAGTTCGAGATAGCCAAGCAAGCCCGTGAGCGGGTTGTTGATTTCGTGGCTCACTGCCGCCGCCATTTCGGCGTAGGTTTGCATTTTTTGATGATGAACAAGCTGCTGTTGGAGTTTGATGATGCGTTTAGCCACGAGAATGCGCGCTTGAAGTTCAGCAATTTTGACGGGCTTCTCGAGATAGTCGTCGACGCCTTGGGTGAGCGCGGTGATTTTATCTTCTGTGCCGCCTCTGCCAGTGAGCATGATAAAGTAGATCGATGCGGTGTCTGAATTTGCGCGAAGCAATTTAACGAAATCGAGTCCGTCGCGGTCGGGCATCGACCAATCGCAGATGATAATTTCGGGCTTTTCTTGTGCGATGAGCATTTCAGCATCATCGACGCTCATTGCAGTTCGGGGGCGAATGCCTTTCCCTATGAGTTGATATTCTGTGGCTTTGAGCGAGGATTCATCATCGTCGACAACGAGAATTTTCGGCACGTCGATTGAATGTGTCATGGCGCGGTTGGGTTAATCGGTTCATGCGTTCCGTTTTGAGTGACGGCAGATGCGTTCCACGATAAAGCTTCGGCAACGGTTGGAAAATGTTGAACGAAAATATCGCGAGCGGCACATGCAATATCACGGTGTTCTTTTTGGGTTGCGGCATCGCATCGGATTTGAAAATAATGAATCCAACTGCGCACCGAGCCTTTCATATACATTCGCGTAACGGTATTGAGCGGCAAGAGTGCTCGCGCCGATTCTTTGGCGATACCTTTTTCTATGGCTTCTTCATATCGCTTGTAACTATGCTCCCACACTTCGCGCTGAACCTCCCTGAACCACTGTTTTGTGGCTTCGTCGAAATCATCGAGCGAGTTTTGGCGGTTTTTATGGTCTTGCCGACGTGCCTCATAAGTTTCAAAGGCGGAGGCTTTGGCGTAGCGTTGGCTGAACTCCTGAAACGAGAAACTTCGGTGTCGAAGAATCTGCGGCGCGATGGCGCGCGTGGTTGTGATTTCGAGCGTCATATCCACCATTTCAAAAACGCTCCAATGCCCGTGTCTGATGCAAAACTGCAAGAGTTTGGCGTAGTTCGGATTTTCTTGGTTCGGGCTCGAGACACGGGCGCAATAAGCAATTAGCCCTTCGGGGGAAAGCAGCGTGCCGTCGACCGTGATGTCAGGTTTTGTAATAGAAATGAAGCGAACGTTCATAACCAAAGGAGTAAGTTTGCTCTGTGTTGAAGTGTGAAGATAAAACGAAGATACGTCTTTCCCTTACAGTTCGTAGCCGAAAACAAAGTAATAGACGGTCGGGGCGAATTTAATCGGTGATGGTTCGGTGGGCAACCCTAATCGAAAGGCTTTGGCAATCGCCAGCCGCGCCGCGCCGAGCGGGGTTTTCAAAATTAGTTCTGTGCCGACGCCGTGCGTGAACTCTCGCAGTGCAATGCGGCTCGATTGCGTCCAAATGTTTCCCAAGTTATAGTGCAAACTAATTGCGGTTGGCGTCACTAATTGAAACGGCAATGAAAATTCTACATCATACCCCGCCACAACCACTTGCCTGCCTCTGAAATCATCGAAGCGAAATCCATAAAACGGAATGCTGAAACTGGCTCCAATTCCACCTAAACTAAATTGCTCAGTGAACGGCGTCAGATTATCGGCAAAGCCGAGATTGAGCCGCCATCTTCCGCGAATATTGTCGCTGAAGCGTTGCGTTTCTTGATGAGAAAGCAGAAACTTTGAAAAGGCAAACTTGTTGCCTAAAAATTCAGGATAAAAATCAAAATAAATTTCGGTGTAATTGCCTTTTGAAGGAGAGAATGGATTATCGCGTGTGTCAATCGTAAAGCGCGTTTTAAGCGATGTGAGCGACAAGCGTTGATTAGGCGCGACGCCTTCATTATCGAAGAGCATGGCGTTTTGATGTGTCAATTCAAAGAAGATGTTGCCGTCGCGATAGATTTGTCGTCCAAGTGCCGCCGTTATGCCGTAGTGCTGCTGTCCATACTCTGCAAATTCGTTTCGTGAGGCTGAAAGTAGCGGGCTTGAAAAGCGAATATTAGTTGCAAAAAGTTTGCGGTGCTGATAAAATGCTTTTGTGAAAAAGGTAAAGTAGGTATCCCACAATCGGTGCGCGTGATATTCGACTTGTGCAGAAGAGATGCGGTCGGCAACGGTGAGCCACCCGCCGAGTTCTGTTGCCGTGCCTAAAAAGTTTTCGTTGCGAAAGTCAAGAAGCAGTTGTGCGGCATAGATGTCGTCGACTCTAAGCCCGATACGCAGTTGTTCGCTGAATTTTTCATGCATTTTAATCGTGAGTGTGTTTTTAGCCATCTTGCTGGAGTCTGCAAATTGCTCTGTCCAAACTGAAACACGGTTGAAAATGCCTGTATTGTAGAGCCCGCTAACTGTGCGCTCAACATTGGCAAGGGTTAAAGGCGAAAGGGTATCAAATTCAACTTCTTTGTCGATAACACGCCGACTCGTCCAACCACGCGAAAGTTCGTAGCAAATTTCTGAAAGCCTGCCTTCATCAATCCTGATATAAAGCGTATCTGAATCGACCGCGCAAGTATCGAGACGAAGTAAAGGAAAAGTCTGTTTAAGTTCCTGCACCAGCCGCTCGATGATGTCTCTTCCTGCACGATTTGTCATCGGTTGCGACGTATTTGTTGGCACGATAAAGCGGATAAAATTCGGCTCGTTTTTACTTATCACTTTCACGACCGAAACACTCGGCACGGGCTTAAAGTGATAACGAACTTTTTTTTGAAGCGTATCGACTTCGGCGAAGGCGTCGGTGAAGAAATCGTAGTTCAGTGCCTCTTTGAGTGTGGCTTTGACCTTCGTTCCGCTACGAAGCGACGTCAAGACACATTCGGGCAGGGGTGTCGGCGAAATCAGTTCTTGTTCGTAACCTGAAATATCAATGTCGTTCGCTTGCTCAACATCGATGAGTTTGAGCAAACTATCTGCAACTTCAAGCCCGGCTTGATAGCCTGCGGCGATAAGCGGCGAGAGGTTTCTGAAGTCGCTTGATTCGCGGTTGCCAATGTTTGGTTTAACAACAACTTGTGCTTTTCGAAGTTGCTGTTGGTTTTGCTCTTGCATCATGATGCCCATAATTTGGTCAGCCACTTTCCAAGGCAAATCCACATCGCTTTTTTGCTGATAGAGTACGCCGAGCGTATTGACCGCCACGCTCACGTCAGGCGATTGCTCATTGAGCACGTCGACGGCAATGTTTGAAACAAGCCCGCCATCGACGAGTTGCTTGCCTTCAATGTCAACAGGCAAGAAGAGCAGTGGCACGCTTGCACTGGCACGCATTGCGGCTGAGAGCGAGCCTTTGCTTAGCACTTCTCGCCTCCCACTGACTAAATCAGTCGCTATCGCACGAAACGAGACGGGTAACTCATCGAAACTTTTTTTATGGTGATACGGTGCGGAAAGAGCGAGTTTATCAAGGGTTTGTGTCAATTCTTGCGAAGCACTCAGGGACTTGGGAATGACAAGGTTCAAGCCGTCGAATTGGAGGGTTAAAGACGCTCTATCGCGCACGCGCTTCTGCTCGAGGAACAGATTTTGCCGTTTGTTGATTTCTTGCAACGCTGTTAAATCGCTCCAAGAAAGATTTTTAACAAGTTTCTCTAAATCGGTGGGCGAATAGCCTGCGCTGTATAAGCCGCCGATAATCGCGCCCATGCTTGTTCCCACGATGTAGTCAATCGGCACGCCTTTATCTTCGAGAGCTTTGAGCACACCAATATGCGCAATGCCGCGTGAGCCGCCGCCTGAAAGCGCAAGCCCAAGCGTTTTCCGGGCAGGAATTTTGTAAGGCGCAATCGCATATCGTTTGTGAGGCAAACTGAATGTATCAATATCGACGCGAAAAAAACCTTGCGAGGGTTGAGCAACTGCCACAGAGCAAAGAAAGGCAAACGATATAGCAAGAACAGTAACGCGCAACAACCTTGCTTCTCCTTTCATTTTTCAAAAATAAAAAAGCCGCACAGCACGAGCAATGCGGCAAGATGTCTCTTTCGTCTCTGTGGTGAAGGAGGGAATCGAACCCTCGACCTCAGGGTTATGAATCCTGTGCTCTAACCAACTGAGCTACCTCACCCCGAATTTCTAAAACAAGGGCGCAAATATACAACACTCTCACAAACATTCAAATATCAGGTGCAGATTGACCTTTCAACAAGCACGACCTCACCCCGCAACCGATTCCCACTCGGCATAAAGCGTTTCCAAATCAGATTTCAGACGGTTATATCGTGCGGTTTTACCTTTTGAATCCGATTGCTTGAAAAAGTTTGGCGACGCCATTTCCGATTCAAGCAACTTCTTTTCAGACTCTAATTTTTCAATTTGCTTCTCGATTTTTTCAAGCTGCTTTTTGTTCAGATTGGCTTTTGGCTGTGTGGTGCTGCTGGCTGGTTGAACCTGCTTCGCGGGTTTAGATTGTGCTTTCTGAACCTCTTTTTGACGCTCCAACGCGGCTTGTTCTTCCGCCTCCATGCGTTTGACGAAATCGGCGTAGCCATCGAGGAAGGTTCGCAGTTTGCCATTTTGAACTAGAACAACTTTTTCCACCAAACTATCAAGGAAGTGCCTATCGTGCGAGACGACGATGAGCGTGCCGTCGTAATTATCCAACGCCTCAATGAGCATTTCTTTTGAACGCATATCCAAGTGGTTTGTCGGCTCGTCGAGAATGAGAAAGTTTGACGCCGTCAGAAGCATTTTGGCAAGAGCCACGCGCGACTTTTCGCCGCCCGAAAGCACGCCGATTTTTTTATTGACCGCGTCGCCTGAAAAGAGAAAACATCCTAAAATATCTCGCACCTTCATTCGGGCTTCTGAATCGGGCGCGACTGACATCATCTCCTCCAAAATCGTGTGCTGTTGATTGAGCATTTCGGTTTGATGCTGTCCGAAAAAGGCAAGGCTGACATTGTGCCCGACATGGCGTTTGCCTTCAAAGTCAATTTCATTTGAAACAATTTTGCAGAGCGTCGATTTTCCCGCGCCGTTTGAGCCGACGAAAGCAATGCGCTCACCGCGCATGATTTCAAGGTCGATGTTGTTCAAGACGGTTTTCGTCGAGTGGTCGGGCAGGGTATAAGTTTTCGTAACGCCTTCGAGCGTGAGCACCATTTTGCCCGAAGGTGCGGCTTTGGGAAATGAAAATGCAATTTGGGTTAAATCTTCTTCGGGTGCTTCTAAGCCTTGTTGAAGTTTTTGAATCATTTTCATGCGGCTTTGCGCCTGCGTGGCTTTGGTGGCTTTGGCTTTGAAGCGATCGACGAATTTCTGCAAGTGCGAAATTTGCTTGAGTTTGTTTTCATATTCCGCCATTAAAATCTCGTAGCGTTCCGCCTTTTGCTGTTCGTAATACGAATAATTGCCTTTGTATTCGGTGATGCGTTTGAAACTGATTTCAAGCGTTTTCTTTGTGAGTTTATCGAGGAAGTAGCGGTCGTGCGAAATAATCACATATGAGCCAGAGTAAGCGAGCAAATAGTTTTCAAGCCAGCGGAGCGAATCGATATCGAGGTGATTCGTTGGCTCATCGAGCAAGAGCAGGGTATTGTTTTGAAGAAGCAATTTTGTAATCAAGAGCCGCATTTGCCAGCCGCCTGAAAATTCCTTGACCTTTTTGTGAAAATCTTCTTGCGAAAATCCCAATCCTGACAAGACTTTTTCGGCGTCGGCTTGCATGCGATAGCCGCCAAGATGCTCAAAGTCATGTGTGGCGTCGGTGAATTTTTCGATAAGGGCGTGGTAGGCGTCGCTTTCGTGGTCAATCGGCAGGGCAAGTTCTTTTTCCATGCGCTCGAGGTCTTGCGAGAGTTGGAAGAGCCGCTCGTTAGCTTGCATGGCGTATTGCAAGGCGGTTTTCTCGAGGTCGCCCTCGAAGGAAATTTCTTGTGGCAGGTAGCCGATTGTGGTCGAGGAAGATTTCATCACTTGCCCCGTGTGGTGCAAGGTTTGCGCGGGCATTTGTCCCGCGATGAACTTCATCAAAGTGGATTTGCCGGTGCCGTTCAAGCCAACAAGTGCGACTTTTTCGTCATCGCCAATTCGAAACGACGAATCAATCAAGAGTTCCTTCGTGCCAATCGTCAGCGAAAGGTTGCGTGCTTCAAGCATATTAAGAGAGTGATTTTGAAAAGTGCGAAGATACAATAAATCCCGAAGAATGTCTCCGAAACCCTTTTGTGTTCTTGAAAGGATTCAGAGGCTTTGGCGTATATTTGCGTTCTTCGTTGGGACGCTATCACACAAAACAGCATTATTTTTTCAAGTATGATTACGGTTTCAGGTGTCAGCAAATCGTTTGGCGGACGCACGCTTTTCGAGAATGTGAATGTTCAATTTACGCCGGGCAAACGCTACGGCTTAACAGGACCAAACGGCGCAGGAAAATCAACCTTCATGAAAATTCTTCAAGGCGATGAAGAACCTACCAGCGGCACAGTGAGCGTTCCCAAAAAAATTGGCATTCTTCGTCAAGACCAATTTCGCTACGATAACTATCGCATCATCGACACCGTTTTGATGGGCAATCCAACGCTATGGGCGGCTCTTGAAGAGCGTGAGCGTCTTTACGCCGAACCGAACCTTACCGACGAAATGGGCGTGCGACTTGGCGAATTAGAAGGCATTATCGCCGATGAAAATGGCTACGTCGCTGAACAGCAAGCCGCCGAACTCTTGGAGGGCATCGGCATTCCCGAAGTCCAACATACGAACTTAATGAACAGCCTTCCGACCGACCTCAAATTCCGCGTCCTGCTTGCGCAAGCCTTGTTCGGCGACCCCGACGCACTCTTGCTCGACGAACCGACAAACTACTTGGACTTGCAATCCATTCATTGGCTCGAGGAAAATCTCAAAGCCTATAACGGCACGCTGATTGTCATTTCGCACGACCGACATTTTCTCAATTCCGTTTGCACACACATTGCCGATATTGATTACGAAACGGTCATCATCTACACAGGCAATTACGACGAGATGGTCGCAACGAAAATTCAAGGGCGCGAAAAAATCGAAGCCGAAAATCGCGAAAAGCAAAAGAAGATTGCGCAACTGCAAGATTTCGTCGCGCGATTTGGCGCAGGCACGCGCTCGAGCCAAACCCAATCGCGCCTCAAAGAAATCAAACGACTTGAACCAACGGAACTCAAAAAATCTAACATTCAACGCCCCTACATTCGTTTCGAGGTTAAGCGTCCATCAGGCAAAGAAGTCGCAACCTTGAAATCGCTTTCCAAGTCGTATCCGCAAGCCGACGGCACAACTTTACATGTGATTAAAAATTTTTCAATGACGATTGGACGCGATGAAAAAATCGCGGTCATTGGCAACAATGGCGTGGGCAAAACGACGCTTCTCTCAATGATTGCAGGCGAACTCAAGCCTGATGCGGGCACGGTCGTCCTTCGCCCCGAAGTCTCAATGGGCTATTTTCCGCAAGATTACAAAAAGGGAATCAAGCCCGGTGTAACGGCATTTGAGTGGCTTCAAAGTTTTGCAACCGACGAGGGCACGGAGGTTTTGCGTGGGCTTTTAGGGCGCATGCTTTTCAGCGGCGAATCGGCTTTGAAACAAACCGACACGCTCTCGGGCGGCGAATCGGCACGGCTGATTATGGCAAAGTTGATGCTCGAACAAAATAACTTTTTGGTGATGGACGAGCCGACGAACCATTTAGATTTGGAATCCGTCAGCGCACTTGCCGACGCGCTCGAACGCTTCAAAGGCACCGTCATTTTTGTCAGCCACGACCGTGACCTCGTTAGCCAAGTTGCCACGCGCATCATCGCCATGACGAGCGACGGCATCGCCGATTTCGCAGGCACTTACGACGAATATCTCGACGCACTCGAGAGCGGTAAACCCAGCGCAAAGCCGAAGTTCCTCGTCGCCTGATTCGTCATCTTGCTGTTATCAAATTGTTTTGCTTGCCGCACCGAACAGAGATTTATCGTAGTTTTCCGACGTTTTGTCAAACCATGCCAACTCGACCATGACAAAAAACTTACTTCTCGCGATTCTGCTCATTCAAGTTCCTGCTATTCAAGCGCAATCGTTTCAGAACAACGCGATTACGCTTTCAACAACCCTTTTAGACTTTGACCTCGACGGCGACACCACGCTTGCAAACCAAAAAGACAGCCTCTCCATTTGGATTTACAACGGGCTAACGCAATCCATCTCCATTGCCGATGTCAATTTTGCGGATAGCATTTTCACGGCAAGCGATACGGCATTGAGCGTTGCCGCAGGCGATAGCGCGCGACTTTGGATTCGCTTCTTGACCAATCAAAATGTTACTTGGCGCGATGTGGGCATTCTTGAAACAAGCTCACACGGCGCGCTCGCCTTTCAGGTGAAGGCAACCGCTCGATATAGCTACACAGGCACAGACGCACGCTATCGCCCGACGCAAAATCTTTGGGGAAGCGCGCTCAAAGCACAACTGAAAACCATTGCCTCAACAGGCTTTGTGCAAGTCGGTTACAGCAATCGCCTTCCGATGTTTACGGTGATTGATAACTGGCGCGTGAATGGACGCGGCTCGGCAGTCGATAAAGTTGAATGCGTCTACACGGGCAGGACGATTGAAAATTTTCCGTTTAGCACGTCGACCCTCGCCAACGCGCCTTGGAACTTCAACACCGAACACACTTGGCCTCAAAGCCGATTCAGCCAAAACGAGCCGATGCGCTCCGATTTCCATCACCTCTTTCCAACCGATGTTGCCGAAAACGCCCGCCGCGCCGACTTTCCGTTTGACATTGTAACCAATGCCACGAACATCAACGGCGGCTCAAAGTTTGGCACAAATGCACAAGGCAAAACCGTTTATGAACCGCGAGATTTTCACAAGGGAAGAGTGGCACGCGCGATGCTTTATTTCGTAACGCGCTATCAAGACTTCGGCAATTTTTGGAACGAGAACGGCGTCAATCAAGAAGCCGCATTCCGCTTGTGGAATCGTCAGTTCCCGCCCGATAGCATTGACATTCGCCGCAACAATGCGATTCAGACGTATCAAAACAATCGCAACCCGTTTATCGACCACCCTGAATTTGTCAATCGCATTGCCGCCTTTACAGGCAACGCCGATTTTCCGACTGCACCCGAAGTTGCGATTGCGCCGCTCACGTTCAATTTCGGAACGGTGTCGGTTGGCGACAGTGCCGACTTTCGCTTCGTTGTAGCCAATCAAGGCTCTGCAAATTTGACGGTCTCTGTTTCTGCACCACCGACAGATTTCACTCTGCTCAACGCGCCAACAATACTTTCTCCTAAAACTTTTTCTGCGGTCTCGCTTCGCTTTAAGCCAACAACCGCACGCACCTTCTCCGAAACCATCACGGTTTCTACTAACGATGCTGACGAACCGATTACAACCATTGCCGTTTCAGGCACAAGCACCCTGACCGCAAAGCCGCTTGCACAAAAGCCCGACGCATTTATGCTCGAGCAAAACTATCCGAACCCGTTCAATCCAACAACAATTATTACTTACCGCCTTGCACGCACAAGCACCGTGAAACTTGAAGTCTTTGATATATTGGGAAGAAAACTTGTAACGCTTGTCAATACGCAGCAAAGCGCAGGGGCGTATTCTTTCGCCTTTAATGCCGCGCACCTTAACCTCTCAAGCGGGGTGTATTTTTATCGGTTGAATACAGGCGAATTTACGGCAACCAAAAAAATGATGCTCGCCAAATAAGATGAAACGCTACTTCTTGCCGCTGAAAATTCTGCTCTCGCTGGTGCTCTTGGGCGTGCTTTTTTCAAAAGTCAATCTTGACGCTGTGCTTCAAGCCCTTGTCAAAATTGACTATCCCCTTGCTTGGAGCGCGATTGCATTAGTGCCTGTTAGTTTCTTGTTGGAATCGCTCAAATGGAAAGTCTTGATTAGCCGACAAGATTCGCAGACGAGTTTGTTTGACTCGCTTCAATCGGTGCTGATTGGCACGGCAGGCGCGATTACCACGCCGCTTCACATTGGCAAATACGCCGCGCAAATGTTCTTCCACGCCGAAGTGCCCCGTGCACGTTTGCTTACGCTCGTTTTCATCAACGGACAAATTCTCGGCGTTTTTACTTTGCTTTTTGGCTTGGCGTCGCTCGCTTACTTTTTCCATCTGACACATCACCAAAATCTTGCTCTGGTTTTTCTTTGGCTGTTTCTTTTCGCACTGCTTTTGTTGGTAGGTTTGATTTGGGTTTCAAAATCGCGCTTTCCGTTTCCTGAAAAGTTAAATTTCTTGTTGGATTATACATCGGACGAGTGGCGCAAAGCCTTGCTTTATGGCTTTTTGCGACACATGGTTTCCACCGTTCAATTTTGCTTGCTCATCAATGCGTGCTTGGGGAATGCACCGATGCCGTTTGAAGAGGCGTTTGTGGCGGTCTCGTCGGTGTGGCTTGCCAAAGCCGTTGTGCCGTTTTTCATCGGCGATTTAGGCTTGCGCGAAGCGACGGCGGCATATTTCATTTCTGCACTTGGCTATTCGGCGGAAGCAGGCGTTGCCGCCTCGCTCTTGATTTTTACAATGAACTTGCTTGTGCCCGCCCTGTTTGGACTTGCCGTTATTCCTAAACTTCGCTTTTCAACGCCGTGAGCGTTTTCTTCTTTCTCTTCCTCGCCTCGCTCGTTGTGTATGTGAGTTTTGTTGTTTGGATTTTATTCGGATTTCGGAAACTTGACTCCGCACAAACTCCAACCGTCAGCATGTCGCCGCCGCCGAGGGTTTCCGTTGTGATTGCGGCACGCAACGAAGCGCAGTTTATCGCCACTTGCCTACGAAGCCTTGCCGCGCAAACATGTGCTCCGCTTGAAATTATCCTGATTGACGACGCCTCCGACGACGACACCGCTCAACTCGCACTTGCGCAAAACAGTGGCTGTTTGACTTTGATTCGTAACGATATGCCTATCGGAAAAAAACCGTCGCTCGCCAAAGGCATTGCCGCCGCCAAAGGCGATGTGATTGCCTGCACCGATGCCGATTGCCTTGCGCCGCCCACCTGGATTGAAGAGATTAGCAAAGCCTTTTCGGATTCATCGCTTGGGTTTCTCTCAATGCCGGTTCTTTATCACGGCGAAAAAAATCTCTTTGCGAAATCTCAATCGCTCGATTTTCTCTCGCTTGTTGCTATTGGCGGCGCGCTCATTAAACTTGGAAAACCTGCCATTTGCAACGGTGCAAATATCGCTTATCGCCGCAAGTTGTTTTTTGAGACAGGCGGTTTCGGCAAAATCAAACTGGCATCGGGCGATGACGAAGCCGTTATGCGCAACATCTTCCGAGCCGGTTATCGAGTTGATTTCTTGGCGTCGGAACGCACAACGGTGAAAACACTACCGGTTGCAACACTTCGCGCGTTTCTCAAACAGCGAATCCGTTGGGCGTCAAAAGGCACGGCTTACGGCGATGTCTCTTTGCTTTTTCTTCTCGCACTTGCTTTGATTTATGCCTTCAATCTTGCGCTCTTCCTCACGCCTGTGTGGGCATGGCTTGGCGATTTATGGCGCATTGCGTTTGCTTCGTTTCTCATCAAGTTCAGCGTTGATGGCTTCGCCGTTTGGCAGATGACTAAGCAGTTCGGACGCACAGACTTGCGGCGCGTCTTTTTTGTGGCGGAGTTGTTGCAGATTTTTTATGTTGCGCTTACACCGCTTTTGGCAGAACTGCTCAAACTTGGAAAGGGCTACGAATGGAAAGGCGTGAATCGAAAATAACGGTTGTCCGAAAAGTCAATCAAACACTCGACTCCGAACACGATGCGCCACTGCCGCCCGAACTTGCACTTCGCATGATGTGGCAACTGACCTGCAACGCATGGGCATTTATGCCCGACTCCGAACAGCCCGATGACTCGATTGAATCAAGACATCAGAGATTTTCTCGCGTGTTTAAGCACCGCACACGTTGAGTATTTGGTTGTTGGTGCGTATTCATTAGCCGCTCACGGCTATCCACGCGCCACTGGTGATATAGACTTTTGGATAAACCCAACACCTGAAAACGCAAAGCGTATCGTTAAGGCGTTGGAATGCTTCACCTTGCCGCTTCCCCTAACCGAAAAAGATTTTCTTGAGGAAAACATTGTTCTTCAACTTGGCGTTGCGCCGAATCGAATTGATTTGCTCACCAGCATTGACGGCGTGCGCTTTGATGAGGCTTGGCAAAATAAAGTTCAGATAACCATTGATGGCATACCCGTGTTTGTGCTCTCAAAAGAGGACTTGCTTAAAAACAAACTTGCAGTTGGACGCGATAAAGACCAAAGTGATATTCGATGGCTGATGAAACAACTCGGAAAATCCTAAATGCAACGCGGCATGTTTTACCCAAAGCGTGTTCCAAAATTTATTGATGCGCTCTTCCCGCAATGCTTGTGGCGCAAAGCCGATGACGCGCTCTACCTCACCGTCGACGATTCGCCCTCGCCTCACACGCCCGAACTGCTTGAAATTTTAGCGCGATACCATGTTAAAGCCACATTTTTCCTGATTGGAAAACACATTGAACGCTATCCCGACTACGCCAAAGCCATTGTTCAACAAGGACACCGCATTGGCAATCACTCTTACTCGCACACGCGAAATTTGCACGAAACTTTTTTTCGTGATGAAGTTATCAGAACGGAGCAACTTCTATCGACGCTGTGTGCCTCTTGCACGGCGCGTCAATCGCTGTTTCGTTTTCCTTACGGAAGGTTTAACTTTGTATCACTTCGGATATTGAAAGAACTCAACTTAACGCCCGTGATGTGGTCGCTACTTACAGCAGATTTTGATGCAAGCGTTTCTGCTGAAGCCGTGTTGAATTTACTCCGCTCGGCAACTGCGGGCGACATTGTGGTGATGCACGATAACGAGAAGTCCATCCAAAAACTGCGCGCTGTTTTGCCGATTGCGCTTGGTGAACTTTCAAGGCGTTTTTCATTTAACCTTTTGTGATATGGCTATCCTTGAACCGATTATTACCGTTCTGCAAGTTCTTGCGCTCGGAATGATTGGCATTTACGCGATTGAAACCCTCGTCTTGGTCGTGGGTATTCATCGACGCTTTCCGACAAAAGCGTGGGACGAGTTGCCAATGGTGAGCATCGTCGTCGCCGCACGCAACGAAGAAAACAATATCGCTCGATGTTTGGACTCGCTTGTTCAACTTGATTATCCCAAAGAGAAACTCGATATCATTATCGCCGACGACCACAGCACCGACCGCACCGCCGAGATTATTCAAGACTACGCACGCCGATTTGCTTTCGTGCGCTACTACGCCGTTCAAGCCTCCGAAATTAAAGGCAAAGGCAATGCGATTCATCAAGCCGTGTTGATTTCAAAAGGAGAGTTCGTGCTCATGACCGATGCCGACTGCGCCGTTCAACCCACTTGGGCGAAAGAAACCATCAAATACTTCACCGACGAAACGGGTCTGGTGTGCGGCATTACCACACCACGCAGTTCGCGTCTCTTCGAGAAAGTTCAAGAATTGAATTGGACCTATTTGCTTTCCACAGGCTCGGCGGTTGCGGCGATTGGCTATCCGATTGGCGGCATTGGTAACAATTTCAGTTTTCGCAAACGTGCATATCTGGACGTGGGCGGCTACGCCAAAGTTCGATTCAGCGTAACCGAAGATTTCGCGCTCTTTCAAGCCGTCAAGAAAACGAAGTGGAAAATCGCCTATCCCGCACTGCGCGAAACGCAAAACATCACTGAGCCGATGCAAACGGTCGCCGAACTTTACAAGCAACAAAAGCGATGGATTTTAGGCGGCACATCGGCAGATTGGAAAAGTTGGATTACGCTTCTTGTTGGTTTCTGCACTCATCTTCTTTCTGCTCTCTCGTTTGTGATGTTTCCGATAAAAACCGCGCTGACGATGCTTGCCGTTAAGTTTGGTGCTGACGCGCTCTTTCTGCTCACGCCGCTGATTCGCTTGCGTATGATGCGCCTTGCTCCGAACTTTATCTTCTTCGAACTCTATCAATACGTGCTCATCATCTTCGTTCCGATTACCCTTCTCTTTGACCGCAAAATCGTGTGGAAAGGCAGAGTCTACGGCTGATGCAGATTGAATCGACTTTTCGCATCACGCCTGCACATTGGGCGATGATGGCGCAGACCTTCATTGCAGGCACGAGTTTTTCTTTTGCGCGCGTTGCCTCTGTTGAGTTTAATCCGCTCGTTTTAGCCTTTCTCCGCCTCACGGGCTCGGCATTGATTTTTGGCGTGCTGTTTTTTTCGCGCGGCGGATTCAATGGCAATCGCCCGACTTTCTCGGAATGGATAAAACTTTTCGCGCTTGCTTTTGTCGGAATCACATCGGGGCAATTTCTTTTTCTATTTGGCTTGAAATTCACCACTCCCGCAAGTAGCGCGGTGCTTTACGCCATGACGCCGCTTTGGGTATTGCTTATTTCGGTGGTAGTGAGCAAATCGGAACGGCTCTCGAGGCGCAAACTTTTCGCGATTGCGATTGCCATATCGGGCGGCTTAACGGCACTTTTCGGAAGTGGCAAAACATTGGACTTTGCAGAGAACGCATGGCTCGGAAACTTTATCACGCTTGGGGCGGTGTGGTGTTGGGCAAGTTACTTGGCATTCGGCAAGAAAATTTTGGTGAGGTATGATGCCATTCAAGGCACAGCGTTGATGATGATGCTCGGCGCGCTGATGTTCTTCCCGATAGGCTTTCTGCCGACGCTCTCGTTTGAGTGGTCGATGATTTCGGCGGGCGCGTGGTTTGGCGTGCTCTGGGTTACACTACTTAGCTCGGTAGTTGCTTACGGCTTGATTAGTTTTGCGCTCTCAAAACTTACTCCTTCGCAAATTTCCGTGTTTATGAACGCGCAACCCGCGATTGCCGCAAGCGTGAGCATCTTATTTTTCGGCGAGCCTTTTTCGCTAACACTCGTCATGGGCGGCGCACTTGCCATCACAGGAATCATTATGCTCCAACAAGAACGCTAACAGACGACTCACACAGCAAACGCTCGCACAAGATTTAACGCACGCATTTATTTTTTCAACTCCTGTTCCAACTCTTGCAGTTGCTTCAAGGCTTCGTCGAATTCTTTTTTGAGCGTGTTAAATTTCTCCTCGCTTGCGTTCTTTAGCTCTTCGGCTTTCTTCTCTAATTCTTCGCGCTTGGCACCCAATTCTTCCATTTTCTTTTTGAGTTCTTCGGCTTGCTCTTTTCGCTCTATCGCGCGCTTTTTCATTTCCTCGAGCTGCCGCTCGACGCTTTTGTATTCCTCTTCGGCGGATTTTAGGAGTTCTTCTTTGCGCGAGGCAAGGTCTTTGATTTTTTCTACGGCTTTACCTGCTTCTTCTTTCACGCGCTCGGTGGTGATGTCTTCTTTTTTGACGAAGGTGAAATAAACGAACAAACCAATAAACGCAATGAACAATAGCCCAATGAGTTGTTTCATTTTTGAAAAAGTTTAATTGACGCTCGAATGTGCAAATTTTTCTTGAAAAGATAATCTCACCTTCAATGCCTCAACCACATTGAACGCGATTGGACATATCGCATACTTTTCCATCACCAGTTGAAACCGATACTTGAAATGCTCGCCTTTGAGGTTCGGGAAGGTTTGGCAACAGAGCGGGCGCACTTCGTAGGCACTGCACAAATTTTCTCGAAGCATCGGGCAGGGTTTTGTGTTGAAGTAATAGGCTTCTTTGTAGGGCTTGACGAATGTTTCTTTGAAATTTTCTACTGAAACGCCGCTTGCTCGTGCAAGTGCAGGAAGTTCGTGCTCAAAGGCGGCGGCGTAAAAGTTCTTGCAACAGTTTGCGCACGTTTTGCAGTCGATATTGGGTTCAATCTCGTCGTTGAGCGAAGCGACAAGCGCGTCGAGCGTTGATGATGGAAATTGTCGGAGAAATTTGGCGAAGGCGTTGTTCTCGCGTTCTTTTTCCTTTGCGATTGCTTTGATACGTGAGAGGTCGAGTAGCATAGCATTAGGGTAAAGGGTCTGCGCTTTTACCGATGTCTGTTTCTAAAATTGAAAATCCAACGATGTCGCCTTGCGCGGTGTGAATCATCAGGTCACCGTCTAAGAAATCAAGCGGCTCGTAGTCGTAACTGTGGTCGGCGTCGCGATTTTTATCAAAAACGACGTGTAAGGTGCGCTCGGTTTCGTCGTAAAATGTGTCGTAGTCTTTTCCTGAAAAGGCTTGCAAGTCGGGAACTTGGCGAAGCAACTGCGCGATGAACTCGTGTAAGGTCATTTATGGAGAAGTATCTTTTTGGGATTCTTTAGATTTTTGACCTTTTGCATATCCCAATCCATATCCGCCTAAACCGCCTGCCGCTAACGGGGCAACATATTTTATGATTTCAATGGCTACCTCTTTTTGTCCATTCGCTGCGAGGTAGGTTGTAACAGCAAGAATTCCAAATATGATTGTTCCTACAAGAATACTCTGATAAACAATCTTTTTCTGTTCGTGCAGACGGTCGTCTTTTCTGTCTTCAAGTTGCGTTTTTAGAAGTTCTTTTGCATACTCATAATTCCGCGCATCAGCCTTATCTTGTAATTCAACTTGCTTTATTTGAACTTCAAGTTGCTTTTGGTTATGTCTAAAAATTTTTCAGCAACTTCAGGCGGCAGAGATGGTTTGTCGCTTGATTCTCGTTCCTGTGACATTATGCGGCGGTAATGGTATTTTGTATCTGATAATTATTTCTCCGAAGCCTTGCTGACCCAACTTTGGCTTCAAAAACTCTACCGACTCGATATTCTCTTTGTCTACCTCATTCAATTTTAAGAACTCCTCAGGAGTAACTTTTTTTGTGTAGAGAGGTCTGTCGATTTTGAATTGGGTCTTTATCATAGCCTGAATTACTTTTATTGTTGGAAACTTAAATCATCGTATTGATTCCGCAAAAAGTTTTTACTCAAACTGTTCAAGCATTCGCACGTCGTTTTCCAAAAGGTAGCGAATATCGGTAATGCCGTAGCGGAGCAGTGTGGTGCGCTCAATGCCCATGCCCCATGCGTAGCCCGAATATTCGTTAGGATTGATGCCGCAGTTTCGCAGCACGTTTGGGTGAACCATTCCGCACCCCAAAATTTCGAGCCAACCTGTGTGCTTGCATACGCGACACCCTTTTCCGCCGCAGAGGTAGCAAGTGATATCGACTTCCGCTGACGGCTCGGTGAAGGGAAAGAAACTCGGTCGGAATCGCAGGTTCACATCGCTTCCGAACATTTGTTTGGCAAAGGAATAAATCGTGGCTTTTAGGTCGGCGAAACTCACGCCTTTATCGACATACAAGCCCTCGAGTTGATGAAACACACAGAGGCTTCTTGCGCTCACGGCTTCGTTGCGATAAACCTTGCCGGGCATAATGAGCCGAAGCGGCGGCTTTTGCGCAAGCATGGCACGAATTTGCACGGGCGAGGTGTGCGTGCGTAGGACAATGTCTTCGCCGTCGCCTTTGCGAATGAAGAATGTGTCTTGCATATCGCGGGCGGGGTGGTCGTCAGGAAAATTGAGTTTTGTGAAGTTGTAATCGTCGAGCTCGATTTCAGGTCC
>CALGMC010000010.1 GCA_937959145.1 uncultured Chlorobiales bacterium | reverse complement strand
ATCGCTTTTGGCGCACTATGTTTTTGAGTTTGATGTTCTTGACCGCGCCACCTTGCTTTTGGGCGGCGGCATCAAAACGCCGATAGGGTTAAGCAACCTCACCGACGCTAATGGCACGCGCCTCGATACGCGCTTTCAATCCGGAACTGGCTCGTGGGATTTCATCCTAAATCCGTCGTTTTTTGCGTCGCATCTTGGCTTCACTTATGCGCTCGATGTCTTTGCTAAATTCAACACGCGAGGCACCGTCGGCGATAGAATCGGACATTCGCTTTCTGCAACGACCACCCTTTCGCACGATGTTTTTCGTAACAATGCTTCGCAAACCGCACTTGTCGGCATTTTGGGCGCGCGCTTTGAAACGAAAACACAAGATTGGATTTCAGGTAAGTTTGATGTGGATTCAGGTTTCACTTCGCTTTATGCGCAAGCAGGTGGGCAAGTTGTATTTTACTTTTTTAAGTTAGATTTTCTCGTGCTTGTTCCTGTTCATCAATCGCGCTCGACTTTGGCAATGAATGAGCAAACGCGCTTTCTCACAGGCGCACGCATTGAATTTTGAGCGAACGATTGCGTAGATTATTCATCTGTTTCTGTTTATCTATCGTCTAAATCGCCAATGTCATTTTCACTTTCAGACCTTCGCAAAGATTACACGCTCGGCGGCTTGCAAGAAGGCGACTTAAATCCCGACCCGTTCAAGCAGTTTGAACGATGGTTTCAAGACGCGCTCGACGCTCAAAAAAAATCAAACGCGCCGCACTTCGAAGCCAATGCCATGACGCTGGCAACGGCAACCAAAGACGGCAAGCCGTCGGCAAGAACGGTTTTGCTTAAACAGCTCGATGCACGCGGGTTTGTGTTCTTCACCAATTATGAAAGCCGTAAAGGGCAAGAACTCGCCGAAAATCCTTACGCCGCTTTGTGTTTTCATTGGGAGCTTTTGGAGCGGCAAGTCTGTGTGAATGGACAAGTGGAGAAAATCTCACGCGAAGAATCCGAAGCGTATTTCAAAACTCGTCCGCTTGGCAGTCGCATTGGTGCGTGGGCGTCGCGACAAAGTTCGGTGATTTCAGGGCGCGGCGAAATTCTCAAACAGGTTGCTGAACTCGGCTTGAAGTATCCCACAGGCGATGTGCCGCTTCCGCCGTTTTGGGGCGGCTATCGCGTTGTGCCTGATGAAATTCAATTTTGGCAAGGGCAACCTTCGCGTTTGCACGACCGCTTCCGATACCTCAAACAGCCCGATGGCACTTGGACGATTGACCGCCTTTCGCCCTAAGAAGAGCCGATTTAGCCGAAACATTGAACAACTCCCGTTTCTTCAAACACTTCTTTACTGCCATTTTCAAGAGCATTTGCGCACTTTTCTGTGCATGAAATTGCGAATTTGGTTGCAGATTAGAGTAGCAAAAAATCGCTGAATTGAAAAAGGAGAAAGAAGTATGCTCACAAGAGAATTAGGACTCGACACCCCGAAACCCCCGCGCGTCATCATTTATTCGGGCAAAGGCGGCACGGGTAAAACCACCGTTTCTTCTGCTACGGCAGTTCAACTTTCACGACAAGGCAAAAAGGTGTTAATTCTTTCAAGCGACCCTGCGCACTCGCTTTCCGACGTCTTCGCGTTCAAAATCAGTCGCAACGAACCGGTTGAGATTGAACCCAATTTATATGGACTTGAAATCGACACGATTTACGAGCTCAAAAAGCACATGTCGGGCTTTCAAAAGTTCGTCGCCGATTCCTACAAAAATCGCGGCGTTGACTCTGGCGTTGCGTCGGAATTAACGACACAGCCCGGACTCGATGAAATTTTCTCGCTCTCGCGCCTCGTCGATGAATCGCAATCAGGCAGGTATGATGTCGTCATTCTCGATACTTCGCCTACGGGCAACACGCTCCGCCTGCTCGCTTATCCTGAAATCATCATTGGCGGCGGCATGGGCAAACAGTTCTTCAAGATTTACAAAAATATGGCGTCGCTTCAACGCTCGCTTGGCGGACAAAACATGCCTGAACCCGAATTCTTTGATGAAGTCAATATGCTTTTGAAGCAGATGGAAGACATCAACAAGTTCATCTTGAAGCCCGAAGTAACCTTCCGCCTCGTGCTCAATCCCGAAAAGCTTTCCATCCTTGAAACCAAGCGCGCCTACACGTTCGTGCATCTTTACGGCATCAATATCGACTCGATTGTGGTCAATAAAGTTTTGCCGACAAGCAACACGGTTGGCGAATACTTTGAATTCTGGTCAGATTTGCATCGCAAGTATTTGATGGAAATCGATAACTCCTTCTATCCCACGCCGATTTTCCGTTGCGAAATGCAACGCTCTGAGCCGATTGGCTGCGACGCGCTCGATAAACTTTCCAAACAAATTTTCGGTCAAAAAAGCGCGGACGAAATTTTCCAACAAGGCAAAAATTTCTGGATTGAAAGCAAGAAGGAAGCCGTGCCGAATCAAAATCGCGAAGTGCTTTGTATTCGTATTCCCTTCCTCAAAGAAGCCGAAGACGTGCGCGTCGTGCGAATGGGAACAGACATCAGCGTAACGATTGACCGCAACCAACGCCTTATCACGCTTCCGCGCGTGCTTTACACTTTGGAAATGGAAAACTTCGTCTGTGAAAACGACACGCTCCGTGTCTTTTTCAAAGAACAGCCACAAGAGCGTCAAGAGTTAAGCTCGGTTAACAAAGGTGTGCTGAACAAATTGCGAGCAACCCGTAAAATTGCCTGAGGTGTTTATGGAAGTTCAACTCTCCGCCACGCCGCCTGCCGCGAGCGTTTCCACAATGGGCAAGAAGCGCGTGAAAATCGTCTGGAAACGCATGGCAATTCAACTGACGTTTATTTTCATTCACGTTGCGCTCATCAAATTTGCCATTCCAAACTTGCTTTGGGCAGTGATTGGCTTGGCGTTTTGGGGAACGCTTATCGTGCTGGCGGCGCGAAGCGGGCGGTGGGTATGCTCAACTTTCTGCTGGCTCGGCGGCATTCAAGACCTCTTTTACGGCATCGCGAAAAAGCGCGTCAGTTTCAATCCGAAAATTTCGCAGACGATTGTGCTTGTTTTTCTCTTCGTTTGGGTGCCGCTCGCGTGGGCATTTCATTCCGAAGCCGTCTTTGACCTTTCCGAATCGCCGATTCACAATCCGCTCACTTCAGCGGAAAGTTTTCTCGTTCAAGCAGGGCACTTTTTAGTTTTGATGTCGGTCGGGCTTTCGGTTACAGTGCTTGGCGCGCGCGGCGCGTGCCATTACCTTTGCCCGTTTGGCACAGCCGTTCAATTCTTTCGCAACCATCGATTGAAATCCCGATAATTCGCTCACGCTCATTGTCATACTACTCAACAAGTTTTTTCAGGTCGTCAAAAAATTTGGAATGGTTTGAATTTTTAGCTTTCTGACAGTGATTTCTCTCGCAATAAGATTACTCTTCTTCATTCAACAAAAAGGTGTTCAAGTTGCTCCTGAGCCAATCATAAAAATCAACTTCTAAGTATTTAACAAATTCATGAAGCTGTTGCTCCGAAAAATTTTCAGATTCCTCTTTTAGAAACTCTCGGATACTTTCCAAATTGACAAATTTTTTCACCTTTTCCATTCTATATGCCC
>CALGMC010000009.1 GCA_937959145.1 uncultured Chlorobiales bacterium | reverse complement strand
GTCGGTTTTGGCGCACTCTTCAAGGTTGCGCAAGTGTCCCCATTCTTGTTCGCGCAAACGTGGCTCTTCGTTGTATTCAAATTGAGAGGGCGGAAACGATTTGACGATTTCCTCAAAGGTCATGCGCGTGCGCCAGAGCGGAGAGACGTAGAAAAAGACGCGCTCATGTTGAACGAAGGATTTGAGTTCTTGTCCTGCCAAGCGCGCTTGCTCTATGCCGTTTTCGGTGAGCAGAAGCGTATAGTCGGGCTTTTCGCCATAAACGCGGCGATTCACGTTTCCTTCGGATTCGCCGTGCCGAATGAGTATGATACGATTGGGTTTCATGCGATTAGATGGTCTTTTGAGATGAATCTTTATTTTGCACTCAAATGTTGCGGTCAGTGCAATGAGTTTAACGACGATTATGCAAAAACCAAACGAACCACATCAATCGTTTTCTATTGATGTAAAAAGCCGATATACGGAGCTCGTGGTGTTCGGATTGATTTTCATCATGCTCGTGGCGGCAATGTTTCTCCTCAATTATTTCCTTTCAACCAAAAGTAGCGACGACGCCGCGCAAACCTTCTGCGCCAATCGCACTGAGCGTGCTTGGCAACGCGCTGTCAAAAATTTGACCGCTTTCAACATCGGCTTTTATGGACAAGATGACTCTTTGCTGAAAGCCTTTGATGGCTATAAAGAAAACATCAAACGATTCGATTCACTGTTAGCCGCGCTCGAGCAGGGAGGCGTAATCAATGCTAATGGTGAAACCGTTGAAGTCAAGCCCGTTGAAGATGAGATAACAAAAAAAATCTTTGAGCAAATCGACTCTCTGTGGAGCGAAGCAAAAGAGGATTTCTTGAAACTGGCAGACATGAAACCAAGAAGTGTGAGCACGGCTACGCTCGACCGATGTGTTGAATATGCAATCAAAAAAGATGACGAAATTTTAGACGCGCTCTCGTTGCTCATTATCAATCTTTCTGAAAATTCAAGTCGAAGGTTGAAACAAGCACAACTCGTGCAAGTGGGCGCATTGCTCATTTGCGTTGTCATGTTTATCGGCATGGCAATTCGCTTGACAATCTCTTTGAGGCGCAGCGACAAGATTATCGAGACACGCAATCGCGAACTGATGGCACAGCGCGATGAAATCGCACGCGAAAAGGAAACCGTCGAGCAACTCTTAATCGACCTCACCAATACGCAAGCGCAGCTCATTCAATCCGAAAAAATGGCGTCGCTCGGGCAGATGGTCGCCGGACTTGCGCATGAAATCAACACGCCGCTCGGCTTTGTGATGACGAACGTCGGCGTTATTGAGCGCAACATCGGGCTTTTCAACGAAGCCATTATGCAAACCAGCGAACTTGTCGCCATGCTTGAAAACGGAGACCTCAACGACGCTCTGCAAAAACTTGACGACACGAAATTTGCCTTGCAACGCCTCTTCGACCTCAATCTGCTTGAAAAAACAAAGAACCGCATCGATGAAGCCAACATCGGGTTGGAACGCATTCGCGAGTTAATTCTCAACCTCAAAAATTTTTCGCGCTTAGACGAAGCCGAAATGAAAAAAGTCAGCGTGAGCGAAAGCCTTGAATCCGCCTTGCTTATCGCACATAACCTCATCAAGCATAAAGCCGAAGTCGAGACGCACTATGAAGAAAACCTCTTCGTCGAGTGCTATCCCGCTCAACTCAATCAAGTTTTTCTCAACATCATCACCAATGCCGTTCAAGCCATCGAAGACTTTGGAAAAATCACGATTAAAACTTGGACGGAGAACGGCGCGGCGAAAATTTCAATCGCCGACACAGGCGTCGGAATTTCTGAAGCAAACTTGAAAAGAATTTTCGAACCCTTCTTTACGACAAAGCCTGTCGGGCAGGGAACAGGACTTGGGCTTTCCATCGTCTATAAAATCATTGAACGCCACGAGGGAAAAATTGAGGTCAAAAGCAAAGAAAAGCAAGGAACGGAGTTCATCATCACCTTGCCGCTCCGCCAAGAAAAAGCGCATATCGACCCAACGCTCACCATTTCTTAAACAGCCTTCAAAAACTTTTTCGGATAAAGAAAAAAGTTAAACACGCATTTGCCTTGTTCAAGACTGCGCCACGAGGGCGAATCGAGATTGACGGAAAAAATGCCACATGTCGGAACATTGTCAATTCGCTTATCGGAAAGAAAATTGGCAAGGTCAGTAATAGCAGGATTGTGGCAAAAAATTGCCGCACTGTTGAGCGTATCGGGAAGCGACTGAATGATGTCTAAAAGCGTTTGCCGAGAGGCTTCATAAATGCGAGGCTCAGTAACAATTTGTGTGGCAGGGTAATTCATCGCGTTAGCAAAGAGTTGAGCAGTGGTCAGAGCGCGTTTGGCAGGACTTGAAAGAAAGAGTTCAGGCGCAATTTGCTTCTCATGCAAAATCATGCCCATAAACGGAGCATCGCGCAAGCCGCGCTTGTTGAGCGGTCGCTCAAAGTCTGTGAGGTCGGGATAGTCCCAACTGGATTTGGCGTGCCGAATCAAATAAAGTTGTTTCACAGCCTATCCTTTGAAGTTAGAAAGCGATTCCTTCAAAAAGTCAATGGCTTTAACCGGCGTAGCATCAACACCGTTCAAAACGGAAAGGTAGTAACTCACCCAATCCCCAAGTAAAATCAAGGAGAAAAGCCGCGTCAGGAGCGACTTGCCTTCGCTCTCAACATCAATCACATCGGAAGCATATTTCTTGATGATGGATTTTGTAACGCTCATTCTGAACGCGGTGCGCGGATGGTCGCTCTTGTCGTGAAGCATCATCACCGTCGTTTTTTTGAGCAGGTCTTTATACTGATTCCAGCCAACAAGTTCGTTATGATTGAGTTCGGGAAAGACATTGGAATACGCAAGCATTTTGGCGTTCTCGCAAATCTGACCTTTCCAACGCACCCCGACGGCACTTGTGAAATCGTCGCTGGTGTAGATGATGGGCAGTTTGCCGTAGCACTTCTTGGCAAGTTGAACCGCAAAATTTTGCTTGTCTCTGAAATTGGCGTAAGCAAGTGATTTTTCCTTCAAATAGCGAGCGGTTTCGGCAAGGTCTTTGTCTTTATTCGCAATGAAGCCAAATTTGGCGAGCGTTTGGAGCATAGGCACGAGCGAGTAGCCAATAGCTGTGCGCGGCGGCGCGCCTGTCGGAATTTTAACGGTGTAGTGTTTGTGCTTCAAGGCAAGTGCTTCAACCTCTCCGCCTGATGTGATGCAAAAAACTTGCGCCTTGCGCTTAATAGCATCGTGATAAGCAGAAAGCGTTTCTTCGGTGTTGCCCGAATACGACGAGACAATCACAAGCGTGGATTCATTCACAAATGCAGGCAAGGTGTAATTGCGATTAACGAGAATCGGAACAGCACACTCTCC
>CALGMC010000008.1 GCA_937959145.1 uncultured Chlorobiales bacterium | reverse complement strand
CTCAATCACTGCATTTATCAGAAATTGACAACGTTCATCGCCTTTTGTATTTTCTTTTGAACTTAAACGATGATAAACAATGGAAGAGCAAGTCCTTGAAGGTGTTTCCGATTACGAACTCGAGCGTGGAAAACCCATGCCGAACTTTAATCACGGCTATATTCAACTCAATGTCGGAATGGCTTTACGCGAGAAATACGGCAAGCAATTTTCTGTGGTCTCGGAGGTCTCGATTCCGACGGCGAGCGCAAGAGTTACGCCTGATGCTCTCGTCTTTAATAAGCGTCCCGTCAATTGGCTTGAAACCAAGCCTGCTCTGACCGAGCCGCCTGTTCTCGCCATTGAAATTCAAAGCCCGTCTCAATCAACGGAAACCACGATTGAAAAAGCCAAATTGCTTCTTGAAACTGGGGTCAAATCGGTTTGGATTATTCAGCCTGAACTTCAAACGGTATCGGTGTTCTCCAAATCGTATCCGCTTAAAACTTTTGTCGAAGGCACTATTGTGGATAAAGCCTGCGGTATTGAACTTCCATTTGACAAAATTTTCGCTGTTGAGTAATCAAACCATCATCTTCCTTGCTCTGCTCCTTGAATTTTCCCAAAAAATCCACAAAGTAATACTGTAAGTAATTTCATTTTCAGGCACATTCCATCGTTTCTTACTTTTTTACCAACCAAATTCGCACAATTTCGCTTTTGTAATACTTTTTGTAATTCCCATCTACCATTGCAGATATTCGCGGTGCGTTCAAAAGTGCGGCACGGTTCTTGATTCAATTGATGACTATTAACCGATTTTTATCACTTTTTGAATATGACCGAATCACCGCGAAAAATTTTATGTGTTGACGATGAGCCAACCCATTTAATTATTTTGAGCCAAGTTTTAGCACAAGAAGGGTTCGAGGTCATGGTTGCCTCGAGTGCAGAAGAAGGGCTAAATTACTGCATTGCGAATCGTTTTGATGCTGTTTTGACGGATTATCAGATGCCGTCGTTGAATGGAATTGAGTTTTTAATTTCGCTCAAACAGTTCGACGATGCGCCGCCCGTTGTGATGCTCACAGGGCACGGAAGCGAAGAAATCGCCGTTCAAGCGATGAAGTTCGGCGCAATGGATTACATCGTAAAAGATGAAAAACAGGGTTATTTGAAGTTGCTCGGCGTTACGCTTCGTCAAGCGATTGAACTTCATGAGGCGCGCCTTGCCAGCAAGCAAATGATAGCTGAACAAGCCAAACTCTTGAATGAACTGCAGACGGCTTTAGCCAACGTCAAACGCCTTTCAGGGTTAGTTCCGATTTGCTCGTCATGCAAAAAAATTAGAGATGATAAGGGGTATTGGAATCAACTTGAAGCTTATCTCCAAGAAAACTTACAACTCAATTTTACGCATGGCATTTGTCCTGATTGTGTAGCGAAACTTTATCCTAAAAAAAACAGTCGCTCAAACAATCAAGACAACTTGCCAGATAAATCATCAACTTAAAAGAGACCCGACGCATGCGTTCTCTTCGACATTCCGTTTTTGAGCTTTTTTCTCGCTCGGTTTTGATTTTAGCAGGGCTTTTCATTCTGTTAACCGCGAGTTTGATTTTGCTCAATCTTTATTCCGATTCCGAACAAACTTTGCGGCGGAATGAAACCGTGCTTGCTGAGCGGCTGCGGCTGTTGTCGCAACAAATTCCGAAGGTGATTTACGATGTAGAGCGGCAAAAATCAGACGCACCGTTTCTCAGGCTTCCGCGTGCTTCACGCGACGAGTTGCACGAAAGCATTACCGCCACAGACGACATCCTTGCCGCGTTCAAAGACGGGGGCGCAATCAGTATTACTGGCTTTCGTCCCGTCGTCGTTGCGCCGCTCCGCTCTGCGGAATCGCGCTTCGCACTCGCAAAGATTGATTCCATTTGGCGCGCCTATAAGCCCCATCTCGTTCTTGTTTGGAACGCACGCGATTCGCTCTCAACGACCGAACTCTCCAATCTGGCTTGGGCGATTGGCGATTATCAAGCCGATTTCTCTCACGCTATCAACGCGCTGCTCATCGAGATTGACCACGCCGCTTACGCTGAATCTTTTTTGCTACGCACTTGTCAAATCGGGTGCGCTTTGCTTTCGGCGATTGTGTTTTTACTGTTACTCATGCTTCTACTTCGCCGTTGGAATGGGCTTCAAACCAAACTCCTACATCTTCAATCAGAACAAGTTTCCAGCGAGAAACGTCGCCAGACCATTGAGGCGGATTTCAAAACCTGCTTTGAACACTCGACCAATCTGATTTTTCAAATTGATTCCGAAAAGAAACTGCTTTTGGCAAACCGTGCCCTTTGTGAAAAGCTTGAATATCGTGCAGAGGAGTTGCGGCTTTTGACTCTTGACCGTCTCATTGCCGAAGATAATCGTCCGCACTTCCACACCTCTTTTGCTTCGCTCACCTCTTCATCGATGGAATCGACAGAACTCGATGTCGCGTTTGTAAGTAAAAGCGGCAAGCGGGTTTTAGCCAAAGGCTTGCTTTTTGCAACGATTGACGATGAGGGCGTGGTCAAATTTCACGGCATCTTTGAAGATGTTACTGAAATGCGCCGCGTAGAATCCGAAGTCATAGACCTTTACCACAACGCGCCTTGCGGCTACTACACGCTCAATTCAGAAGGCTACTTCACGCGCATCAACGATACGGCGTTGCGGTGGCTGGGCTATGATCATGAGGAATTGATTGGCGTAAAACGCTTTATTGATTTGCTCTCGCCCGATAGCCGTGCTGTATATGCCGAACATCTTGCAAAGTTTCGAGCCGAAGGTGTGCTGAAAAACGTCGAGTGTGAACTCATCAAAAAGAACGGAGAGACTTTCTTCGGACTACTGAATTCAACTGCAATTTTGGGCGATGAGGGCGATTTGATTAGTTACCATACGCTCAACGATGTCAATGTTCGCAAAGCTGTAGAAGCCAAACTCTTACAAGTTCAACTCTTCAACGAAAAAATTGTCGAAGCCGTCCCCAGCATCGTCTATATTTTTGACCTCGACGAACAGCGCAACCTTTATGCGAACAAAGACCTTTGGCACATTTTAGGCTACTCCCCTGACGAAATAGAAGCATTCAAAGGCAACATGTTTCAAACCTTGCTTCACCCCGATGATGCCGTGAAAGTTTCGCAACACTTTGCCAAACTTCGTGAAGACAAAACCAGCGAGGTATATGAGATTGAATACCGCTTGAAAGATGCTCGTGGTAAGTGGCGATGGTTTCTCTCACGCGATACGGGCTTTCTGCGCAGGAGCAACGGCGTGGTGCATCAAATTATTGGCACAGCACAAGACATCACCGAGCGCAAAATCAACGAGGAGCGGATTAAGAGCTCGAACCAAATCATGAGCGCGATTTCCGCTAACATTCCCATCATTCTGCATCGCATTGACAAGGACGGCGTTTTTCACAGTTCGTCAGGTTCGGGACTTGAAAAGATTGGTCGCACGGCGGCGGACTTTGTCGGAAAAACGATTTATGATGTCTTCTCCGATTCAGCACATCTGTTCAAGAGCGTCTTTGCGGGTGGCGAAGCGCAAACGCTGTGGGAATACGGCTCGCCCGAAGAACCAATTTTCTTTCAAGCCTATTATTTCCCTGATGCTTATCGAGGCGGTGCGATTGTCTTTGCCATTGATGTAACCGAGCGTCATCTTTCCGAATCCGAAATGCGTCGCGCCAAAGAAGCGGCTGAAGATGCAGTTCGCGCCAAGTCGGAATTTCTCGCCGTTATGTCGCACGAAATCCGAACCCCAATGAACGCCGTGCTCGGCATGACGAGCCTCCTTTTAGACACAACGCTCGACGACGAACAGCGCAGTTATGTTGAGGCTATCAAACAAAGCGGCGATGGACTTCTGAAAATCATCAACGATATTCTCGACTTCTCAAAAATCGAGTCTCGCAATTTAGAGTTGGAATCAACCCTCTTTAGCCTTTCCGATTGCGCCGCCGACGTGTGCGCGTTGCTCGCCCCGAAAGCCTCTGAAAAAAAATTAGACTTGATGTTTTTCATCGACGACGATGTGCCGCCCTTTGTTCTTGCCGATGTCGCAAGGCTTCGTCAGGTGCTGACGAACTTGCTTTCAAACGCCGTTAAGTTCACTTCTTCGGGCGAAGTTTATCTTCACATCTCACGATTTGAGCCGCCCCAAAACGGCGCATCTTTTCCGACGAAGGTCATGATAAAATTCAGCGTTCATGATACAGGCATCGGCATTCCCAAAGAAAAGCAAGCACGTTTATTCCAACCGTTTTCCCAAGCCGATTCAAGCACCACGCGCCGATACGGCGGCACAGGGCTTGGACTGGCAATTTGCAAACGCTTAGTCAATCTGATGAACGGCGACATTTGGGTTGAAAGCACGCCCAACGTCGGCTCGACTTTCACATTCACCATTGCGGTTGAACTTCCCAGCACGCACGCCAAAAACCCACAGTTCTGCGACCTTTCGCCCCTGCACAATAAGCGCGTTTTGATTATCGATGATAACGCCACGCACCGACACATTCTTACGCAATATGCTCTTCGCGCACACATGATTCCCGAAGCTGTTGATTCCTTCTTGCTTGGCTTGGAACGCCTCGCGCAAGCCTCTTCATTTGACTTTGCAGTGATTGACGGCAACCTCGCGCCCTTCACACAACGCGACATGATTCGCGAACTTCGCAAACGCGACCAAACGCTTTCTTTAATTCTCATGAACGATGTCGGCGAAGGCAACGACCTGATAAACGACCACCTCAAATTTTTAACGAAACCTGTCCGCCCGACAGAGTTTTACTCACTCCTGCTTTCGTTCATCTCCGAGCGACCCATGCCGCCAAAAGCAAACGACCGCGTCGCGATTGACTCCACCATCGCCAAGGATTATCCGTTGCAGATTTTACTCGCCGAAGATCACCCCGTCAATCAAACCCTCGCCGTTGCACTTTTAGAAAAAATGGGATACCAACCCGACGTTGCCGAAAACGGTGTTGTCGTCTTGGACATCTTGTCGCAAAAAAAATACGATTTGATTTTAATGGATATTTCCATGCCTGAACTGGACGGCTATGAAACCACCAAGCAAATTATTGAACGCTACGGCGAGGCACGCCCGCGCATCGTTGCCATGACTGCCAATGCCATGCATAACGATAAAGAGCATGCCTTGCAAGTTGGAATGGACGATTACCTCACGAAGCCGATTCAGATTCCGCGTCTCGTAGAAGTGCTTCAATCCACCTTTGAGGCAAAGCGCGCCTTGCGACAAGGGAAGATGCTCAGCCGTGAGACACTTCTTGACCAAAACGCGATTCAAATTTTATCCGAACTCTCCGAGCAAACGGACAGAAACTTGGTCGGCGAAGTCATTAATCTTTTCTCTGAACATTCGCCGGCTCAACTCAAACAACTTTCCGATGCGATTGCCGAACAAAATTTCGAACAAACATACATGACCGCGCACCGCCTTAAAGGAGCCGCGCTCAATGTCGGCGCGAAGCGCGTCGCCGAACTTTGCCGATTGATTGAGGAAGCCGCCCGAAATGATGTGATTCTGCTTGATGCATGGGAAGAACTGCAATCCGTCTTTCCCGAAACACTTCGTCTTTTGAAATCCGAAGTGCTCGCAAGCACCTAATGCATACTTGATGATGCAGAAAACATAAACCATACACACTTTAACCGCTCAATCAACATTTTAATCCGATGAAGCGCACGATATTTATTGTAGATGACGAACCCACTTTCCGAGCATTGGTCGATGCAACGCTTTCGCGCGATTATCACACCAAACTTTTTCATGAACCCGCTTCGCTCTTGAAAGAATTGGAGAGAGAAGAGCCGCATTTGATTCTCACCGATTACTCAATGCCCGATATGGACGGCATTGAACTCATCGAAAGGGTAAAAGCGAAGCGACCCTATCTGCCGATTATCATGCTCACCAACTACGGCTCGGTCGATGCCGCCGTGCGCGCGCTCAAAGCGGGGGCATTTCACTTCTTGGAAAAAACATCGGCGGGCGGCGTTTCTTCTGCCAACTTCACCATTCTCAAAGAGCTGATTGCGCGTGCCATTGAAAGTTCAACTTACAAGCACGAAGCCGAATCGCTCCGCGAAGAATTAAAACGTCTGAAATCCATTGATTTGATTGGGGAAAGCAAGCCGATAAAGAGCGTCAAGCAAACCCTCCTGCGCCTTGCCTCGCTTGATTCTACGGTGCTCTTGCTTGGAGAGACGGGCACGGGCAAAAATTTAGCCGCTGAATTTATTCATCAATCTTCCAAACGCGCCTCGGGCAAATTCGTCGAGATTAACTGCGCCGCTCTGCCTGAAACCCTTTTAGAAGCCGAACTTTTTGGCTACGAAAAAGGCTCGTTCACCGACGCGAAAGCCTCCCGCAAAGGCTTGTTTGAATCCGCCAACAACGGCACGATTTTCCTCGACGAAATCGACTCTGCTTCGCCTTCCGTTCAAACGAAGTTGCTTTCAGTGTTGGAAAATAAACGGATTCGACGCATCGGCGGCAACGACTATCTTCCCGTCGACGTGCGACTCATCTGCGCCACCAATGCCAACCTCGCCAAAAAAGTCGCCGATAAAGAGTTTCGAGAAGATTTATTTTACCGCATCACCGTTATGACCGTCGAAATGCCGCCACTTCGCTCGCTCGGCAACGATGTGCTTCTGATGGCAGAGCATTTCGCCGACCGCTTTGCTCGCGAGATGGGTAAAATCGTCAATGGCTTCACTGACGACGCCAAAGAAAAATTGATGGCTCATACTTGGAAAGGCAACGTGCGCGAACTTCGCAACGTCATTGAACGTGCAATTGCCTTCGTGCCTGAAAATGAACCCATTTCTGCCGCTGATATTGTCTTCCCCTCTCGCCACGCCGAAACCACAAAGCCCGAAGACGAACTGTCAACCCACTTTTCCATTCCGATTGGCAAAAGTTTGGAAGAAATTAAAATCGCATATGTGCAGGAAATTTTAAGGCGACACGGCGAAAACTATACAAAGGCTTCAAGCATACTCGGCATTTCTCAAAAGTCGCTTTGGGAGTTGCGCAAAAAATATGAACTTAC
>CALGMC010000007.1 GCA_937959145.1 uncultured Chlorobiales bacterium | reverse complement strand
ATGTTCGACATCTGTTTGATTCTTCACGCCGACCACGAACTCAACGCCTCGACCTTCACCGCGCGCGTGATTGCGGCAACGCTTTCCGATATGTATTCCGCTGTTACCGGTGCGATTGGCGCGCTCAAAGGTCCGCTTCACGGCGGCGCCAACGAGCAAGTGATGCGTATGCTTCAAGAAATCGGCGACCCCAGCCGCGTCGATGGCTATATCGAAAAAGCCTTCGCCGAAAAGAAAAAAATCATGGGATTCGGTCACCGCGTCTATAAAACCGAAGACCCACGCGCTACACACTTGCGCCAAATGTCAAAGCGTATGGGCGAGCGCACCGGCATTATGAAATGGTATGAAATGTCGCGCCGAATTGAAGAACTTGTCTTACAAGAAAAGAAACTCTATCCGAATGTCGACTTTTACTCCGCTTCAACTTATCACTTGATGGGCATTTCGCTCGACCTTTTCACGCCCATTTTCGCTATTAGTCGCACCGCAGGCTGGACGGCGCACATCTTGGAACAATATGCCAACAACCGATTGATTCGCCCAACTGCCGATTACACTGGGCAACTTGATTTGAAGTATGTTCCGATCGAAGAGCGCACCTAATCCGCTCACTTATCTTTCAAATTGCAGAGCCTCGACTTCGCTCGGGGCTTTTTAATTTCTTGCTGTTTGCCTTGCCACCACAACGTTTTGAAGCGCGACCGCGCCGATAATCACGCTTCCGCCAATCACCGCATTGAGCGACGGAAATTCTCCCACAAACAGCATCACCCAAATTGGATTCAAAATCGGCTCGAGCATCGATAAAAGCGACGCTTCCAATGCTTGAATGTGTTGAATTGCCTGAACGAACAAGATGTAGGGAATGGCAATCTGAAACATGCCGAGATAGCCCGTCATAAGTGCGTCTTGCGGCGTGAGCCAAAAGGCTTCGAGCGTTTGATGTTGAACGAGAATCATCACGGCGCAACTTGCGACAATCCACACATTGCCTAAAAGAATCGCGCTCACAGGCTCGCCGCCTTTGTTCTTGCGCAGGAACACGGTCATCAATGCAAAGGCGATTCCTGAACAGAGCGCAGAGAGATTTCCAATCACGCCTTTAGGTGAGAGTTTATCCAAGAAGAAAATTGCCATGCCCATCACACACAACGCCACCGTAATCACGCCGATGCGTGTTATTTTTTCGTTCAGAATCCAATGCGCCAACACGAGAATGTAAATCGGCGCGGTGTATTGAAGCAGAATCGCATTTGCCGCTGTGGTGAGTTTTGTGCCAAGCACGAATAAAATCAGCGTCGCCATGTAGGCTATGGACGCGATAACGGTCGTGGAATCCAACAAGAGTTTTTTGGGACGAATCAAAATCAGAATTGCAAGGCTTGCAAAGAGCGACCGCCAAAACGAGGTTTGAAACGCATCGAGCGATGTGGCTTTGATAAACACCCCGCCCGTCGACCACAAGACTGCCGCAAGGAAAATGAAAAGAACGCTTTTGTTTCGCGCCGTCATTTTTCTTCGAGAGCGAGTTCCCAATCTATCACATTCTCAAATGTGCCAACAGGCGAAATGCGCACATTCTTCACACGCTTGTTCACGCCGACTAATCCCGTCATCCAATACAAAATCGTTTCAGGCTGTTCGTCGTAAATAATTGCGGCGTATTCTTTCCAATACTTAGCGGCGTTCATCAGGTCAATTTCTGCTTTGCCTTTCTTGATGAGTTCATCGACTTTCGGATTTTGGTAGGCAACCATGTTGTATGGTGTTTTCTCTAAATCCGACATGCGCGTCTCCGATGGGTCAATATCGGGCGGGCTGACAATCCAGCCGAAGAGAAACGCATCGAGTTCGCGCTTGCGCGTGCGCTCCATGACGATGTTCGATTCCAACTGCTCGATTTGGCAATCGATTCCAATCTCTTTCAAATTTTGCTGAATAATTGTGGCGGCGTAGTTGCGCCGTTGGTTGCCTGCGTTGATGGTGAGTTGGAAACTAAACTTGCGTCCGTTCTTTTCGCGAATGCCGTCTTTGCCGATTTTCCAGCCTTCTTCTTCCAACAGTTTTTTGGCTTGTTCAGGGTCGTAAGGAATTGGCTTCAAGTCGGGCTTCGCCCAAAGGCAAATCGGGGGATAGTCCGTAATTGCCAGCATGCCGTAGCCTTTGAGAAATCCGTCAATGATAGATTGGCGATTGATTGCCATTGTGAGGGCTTGGCGCACTTTCTTTGAGCCGAAAAGCGGATGCGGTTTGATTTCTTTTTTCTCGTTGTAAAGGTTTTGGTCGATGTTCATCCACGCCACGTAGTCGTAAGTGATGTAGCCGCGCTCGAAGATTTGAATCTTTGAGGAATTATCGTTTGTCAGTTGAATGGCGTCGTCAGGCGTGAGGTTTTGCACAATGTCGGCGGCACCCGTTTTCAGAAGCGTTAAGCGCGTGGTGTATTCAGGCACGAAGCGATTGACAAGATATTTGATTTTCGGCGGACGCGGCAAATTGCACTGCTCATTTGCAACCAAAATGCACTCTTGATTGCGAATCCATTTTTCAACTTTGTAGGGACCTGCGCCGATAATTTTTTCAGGATTGAAATTGCGTTCATCTTTGCGAATGGCAACTTTTTCAGCGGGCGACATTGCCTCCACATCTTTCCACACTTCGCGCGAAATGAAGCCGAGATTGACATATTTCAAGAGCATTTCCGTTGGCAGAGGCTTTTCAAAATTGACGATGAGTTCATAGTCGTTTGGAATTTGAACGGCTTTTTCGAAGTCGACTTGTCCATTTTCACCGAGCGCGAAATTTTCCGTTACGAAGTTCTGGCGCGACGAAGCAATAATCGTATCGGCGTAAAGTTTGTAGGTAAAGAGCCAATCCTTTGCGGTTACGGGCTTGCCATCAAACCATTTGACATCGTCTCTGAGCAGGAATCGGACGCGCTTGTGGTCGGGCGAAACTTCAAACGATTTGGCAAAGAGCGGCGTAAAGCCTGTAATGCCCCTTGCTGAATCGAAATACTCTTCAAAGAGACGTGGGAAAATCAAGTTGCACATTTCGCGGCTTGTGCCTTCTTGAAGCAAAACAGGATTGAGGTAATCGAAGTCGGCAATGTAGGCGTGCGTTACAGAATTAGAACGATTGATGTCAGTTTGCTTGCGCGAACAGCCTGCTGTTGCAAGACCGATTGCCAATAGAAAAATCGCAAGTGGTTTCATTGTTTGATTGATAGAAAGGTTAACGGCATCGAGTTTAAGTTGCCGTGTTGAGATGGGCTTATGATATTGAATCCACAAGTATGATTTGAATATCCATCACATTGGTGTTGGTTGTGCCTGTGATGACAAGGTCGCCAACAAGTTTGAAGAAGTCATGGGAATCGTTGTTTTGCAAGTATCCATTGGCAACGAGTCCAAGATTTTTAGCGCGTGAAAGGGTTGAGCCGTCGGCGATTGCGCCTGCGGCGTCGGTGTTGCCGTCAGTTCCGTCTGTGCCTGCGCTTAAAAACACGATGTTCGGCGTGTTGTCGAGTTCAATGGCGGCGGCGAGCGTCATTTCTGTGTTGCGTCCGCCTTTGCCGTGTCCGACAACCGTTACCGTTGTTTCGCCGCCTGCAATTAAGCATGCTTTTCTCAATGACTTTGCCAAGTGCTTGGCGCGTTTTGCAAGGTTTTTAGCGACTTCACGCGCTTCGCCTTTGAGTTCGTCTGTTAAAATTCCCGCTTCGTAGCCGAGCTCTTTGGCACTGTCTTCAATCGCTTTCAGCGCGATTCGATTTGAACCGACAACAATGTTGTGCGTGCGATTAAAACACTCGTCATCAGGCTTTGGCGTTTCGGCGATTTTGCCTTCTATGCCGCGTTGAAGCCTTGCCAGCACGCTATCGGGCATCAATTTTTCAAGACGATATTTTTCAATCACACGGTAAGCCTGAATGAATGTCGAGGAGTCGGGCGAGGTTAATCCTGATGCAATCGTTCCTAAGTCGTCGCCAATCACATCGGAAAGAATGAGTGTGAGCATGGTTGCGGGGAAGGCGGCGCGCGCCAGTTGTCCGCCTTTGATTTTTGAAAGATGCTTGCGCACGATGTTGATTTCTTCAATCGTCGCGCCTGATTTAAGCAAAAGCGAGGTGGCGAAGCGTTTATCTTCGAGCGTGATTTCACCTGCGGGGAACGACAAGAGCGACGATGCGCCGCCTGAAACGACGTTGATAATCAAATCGTCTTCTTTGGCTTCGTTGCAAAGGCGAAAGAGTTCGCGTGCGTTTTTGTAACTGTTTTCGTCGGGAATCGGGTGTGCAGATTCAACCACGCGCAAATCGCTCGGCGCGTCGCTCGCGTGGGCATATTTCGTAACGACAAACGATGAACTCACACGCTCGCCCAAAACTTCCTTTGCGGCTCTTGCCATTGCCACGCTGGCTTTTCCCACGCCAACTAAATGCACGCGCTTAAACTGCGACAAATCGACTTTTTTGAACTTTCCTTGCGCCACCACATTCAAAACATCGCCTTCAAGCCGCAAGGCATCTCTAACAACCTTGTAGCCATTGACGGCATCAATTCCCTTTTTGAATAAAAGGAGCGCATCTGCCTTCAAGCGTGAAAGCGTATCGAGATTAAGCGTAGCAGACTTCATGTGGATGTGCAGTTTTGATTAAGTGTTTTTGTGATAAAGGTTGGATTTGTCTTAAATTCTCGGAACTTCTATCACAACGAAGGTGCGTAAATTTAGCGAGAATTTTTCTCGCTTGCTAAACCAAAATGCGCCGCCTTGACTTCTGTAAATAAGTAGGACGATTAACACATGGCTCAATCATCAACCGCTACCAATCAAGACCTCAACAAAGCCCGCAACACCGCCTTTGAACTTGCGGAGCCTGACAATCCATATTCACACATCGTGCCGTCTCCGACCGATTACTTGCCCTCCGTCGGCTTTTTTCGCATCGGTCAACCCATACAAGGCACATTGACGCTCGGCGTCATGGCTTTCTTTCTTGTGGTGATTCTTTCCAATCAATTTCTCTTTTGGGGCGGCTTGAAGTCGTTTTTCACTTCAATGTTGCTTTTGTTTGTGTCGTTCAAAGATTTGAAAGATGTTTTCACGGTTGATATTCTCGAGTTTTGGATAGCATCGATTTATTGCCTCGTTGGCTTTTTTGGCACGTGGTGGCTCTCGGTGAAAATTTATCGCAAAAAACTTGCGGTCGGCAAACAGACAAAAGCCAGCATGAGCCTGTCGCAAATTGCGTGGCGCGAGTTCAAAAAGCGCACGATTGCCGTTGTTGCCATGTGCATTGCTGCCGTGCTTTACTCCGTCGCCCTGCTTGCCCCGATGCTTTCGCCCTACGACCCCAACGCGCAACAAGATTTCATCGTAACCGCCCTTCAACCGCCCGGCACCACGCTCGACTGCTTTTTCCTCAAAGAAGCCGAAGCCCAAACCATTCCACTTCGCGACGGAACCGACTTTGCCAGTTCGCTCACCAATTCGCTCATCACGCAAAACTATGCGCTCCGATTCAGAGGCGAAACCGAACGCAAGTTAATCGTCAATTCTTATCGCATTGAATCCAACAACTTAATTTACAAGCAAGGCTCACGTGAAAAAACGCTCCCGCTTTCCGAACTGAAAACCAATCCCGACGGCTCGCCCGTCATTGAAAAGAAATTTTATTTGATGGGCACAGACCAATACGGACGCGATATTTTCAGCCGCGTCATTTATGGCTCACGCATTTCGCTCTCGATTGGCTTCTTGGTGGTCGCCATTGCCATTACGCTCGGCATGATTTTGGGCGTCGTATCTGGATTTTTCGGCGGTTGGGTCGATACGCTCATTATGCGGCTTGTCGATGTGCTTCAAGCGTTTCCAAGTTTGTTTTTGATTCTCATC
>CALGMC010000006.1 GCA_937959145.1 uncultured Chlorobiales bacterium | reverse complement strand
GAAAACGCGCGACATTGGAAAGGAAGACGGCGCGCCGCTTGTTGCGCCAACAAAGACAATCCGCCCGCCCGGTGCGGCAAGTTCAATGAGTTTCAGAAAGCCGTCGCCGCCCGCGCTGTCTAAAATCACATCAAAGCCAATTGATTTTAAGTCCTGCTCCCACGAAGCGTTGCGATAGTTTGCGCCGCCTTTCGCGCCGAGTGAAATGGCTTTGGCAAGTTTTTCATCTGAGCCCGACGTAACCCAAACTTCTGCGCCTGCCGCAAGCACAAACTGCAATCCAAACAGTGCCACGCCGCCACCAATGCCTGTGATTAAAACTTTCTCTTTCGCTTGCAGATTAGCACGAGAAAACAAGGCGCGATATGCCGTGAGTCCCGCCAGAGGCAATGCCGCCGCTTCGCTCCAAGAGAGATGCGCGGGTTTTTCATACAAATTTCCAACAGGAATTTTCACAAACTCGGCGAAGGTGCCGTTATCGGGAAGTCCTAAAATCCGAAATGATTTTTGTTGTGCTTTTTCACTTTCTCCCCAGTCCAAACTCGGATTGAGAATCACTTCTTTGCCAATCCAATTCGGGTCAGTGCTTTCAACAACAACGCCTGCGCCATCGGAGCCGAGAATAATTGGGAATTTCAAGCCGGCATACTGTCCTTTTTGAATCCACAAATCCCGATGATTGAGCGCGGCCGCGTGAAGTTTTACGATGGCGTGATTATCGGAAATGGTTGGTTTTTCAACCGATTTAAGTTGAAGCGGAAGGTTAACGCCATCTAAAACAGCCGCATTCATACTTACTCCTTTTCGCCGTAAAATTCAATCTTGATGTGCGTTGCTTTGAAGCCTGTTTGTGCATTAAACTGTGCCAAGACTTCATGGTCAAGCGGTAAAGCAACATCGTAAATCTTACCTGTTTTGGTGCAAATGAAATGATGATGATGATGTGTATTGCCATCGAATCGCACAACGCCGTCGTCCAAAATCACGCGCTGAACCAAGCCTTCATCGGCAAGTAAATTCAAGTTGCGATAGACCGTTCCAAGACTGACGTGTGGCAACGTTTTGCGCACTTGCTCATAGACCCAATCGGCAGTCGGGTGAGATTCCGTTTCACGCACAACGCGCAATATCTCTTCTCGTTGGCGAGAATAACGCTGTCCGACAACTTTTTCTTTCATTTCAGACATACTTCTTTTGCTGGAAAAGTTTAATCAATAAATCAAGAGAATTTAACGCATTGAGCGCGCGAATTGTTCTACTTCTGTTACAAACGCTACCTAAAATAGGTCAGCGTGCCATATCGGTTAAGCCCGAGAGCAATTCAACGACATCTTTTGCCCCTTTGTGGAGCGCGAGCGCAAGTGCCGTGAATCCGCGTTGGTCGACCGCATTCATATCTGCGCCGTTTTGAATCAGCATTGAAACCATGTCTTTGTGCCCAGCCATCGCGGCAAACATCAGTGCGGTAACGCCGAGTGCGTTTCGCTTATTGACGTTCGCACCTTTTTCAATCAACTCTTTTGCAAGTTCGAGTTCGCCTTTGAACGCCGCGCTCATCAGCACGGTGTTTCCCATAAAGTCGGGTGCGTGAATGTTTGCGCCTCGCTCAATGAGAAAGTAGCATAAGTCAGCTCTCTTGTTGTATACTGCCAGCATGAGCATCGTGAAGCCTTTGTTCGTTGCCGTGTCAATCGGCGTGCCGCGATTGAGTGCGGTTTCAATCGTTTCGCGGTCGCCTAATCGCGCCGCAAGAAATACATCTTTCGGTTGCGCAAGCAAGTGTGAGTGGGCGATAGCAAAAAAAGTAAACATCAAAAGCCATTTCATAAAAGATGTGCTTGAAAAGTGTGAAAGCAACTGTTCAAACCACAGCGGCGAGATGCGACATTTCTCGCCGCCATGATGGGCTTAACTTACGAAACCGTCGTTGATTCCTTCGCTTGCGAGGTGCGAACTTTTTCAAGGGCGTTCAAGTAATTTTGCGCATGCTCGCGCTCGACCTTGCCGAACGATTTGAACCGCTTTGCCGCCGCCTTGAACATTTCGGCATGCTCGAGGGATTCTTTGGCTTGCTCGCGGAACTCTTCGACTGCCGCTAAATTGCCTTCTTCAATCGCCTCGCGTTCAAATTGCGGATACATTTGATTGGTCTCGTAAAGTTCGCCTTCGGCGGCAATCTCGAGCAGTTTCTCCACCGTCATGCCTTCTTTCGGGTAGAGCAGTTGCAAGTGCGCGACCGCGTGTCCGAATTCATCTTTGGCGGTCTTTTCAAAAACTTGTGCCACTTCTTCATTGCCGAGTTCGCGCGCGATTTCGCCAAAATAAAGGTAACGGCGGAACGCCATCGCTTCTCCTGCAAAGGCGGATTCAAGATTTTTGCGTGTTTTCGTGTTGCTGTTAAGCATCGTTTGTGTCCTTTCTTATGTGTTGATTTGAAATAATAGTAACAATTACTAATACTGAAAATCAAAAGAAAAAGTTTCAGGGGGCACAAGCATTTTTTTTGAAAAAGCGAGGGAAAATAATTTTTTGAACATTTTGGAATTTTGCGTGCGAACGATTACTTTTGTAGCCCTTTTTTCTACGACAATTTGCTTTTTACCAATTTTTTTGTAGTTGCTGTCGGTCAAATGAAAGTAAAGTAGAAGAGTAAAGAGGGTGCAAGGATTGCAAGGATAAGTGATTGTTTCGGAATAATGGCTAAGGTAATTGATGAAAGCAGGTGGATTGAATCGGGAAAGTTGTTTGAAAAACTGTAAGTGCTGGTGTAGCTCAGTTGGTAGAGCAGCTGATTTGTAATCAGCCGGTCGGGGGTTCAAGTCCCTTCACCAGCTCGGCTTGGGTAGGTAGCGAAGTGGTCAAACG
>CALGMC010000005.1 GCA_937959145.1 uncultured Chlorobiales bacterium | reverse complement strand
TAGAACGGGTTATTTAGAGAGCGATTTCAAAATGTTGCTGATGAGTTTGTCGTCGAAGCCTAATCGGCGTTTGAGAAAGTCGTAGGCGCGCAACGCAACATTGTCGAAAAATATCGCAAGGCGTTTAGCCGTCGAGTCTTGTGGAAGCGGACGATAGTCAGTTGCGCGGGCTTTCGGAATAGAAGTTTCTTCGGTGAAATAATACAGCGCGATGGATTTGCGCGTTTCGCCTTCTGGCGTATTGAGTGGGTGCGGATGACCGTGATACGAATCGCTATCGGTATTGAAAATGACGCAACGGTTGAAAGTCGGAAGAATTTTTTTTGCACATCGCGATATATCGCGCTCCCAAAGTTCCAAGTGCCCGCCGTAAGTTTCCTGCCAATGTTCGTTCAGGTAAAGAAGCACATTGACACGCCGCGCCCAATTTTTTTGATGTTGGTGTGAAGTAAAATCGGTGTGAATGTTCAGAAAACCGCCGCGCTCGGTTTGGTGCAAACCACCGCCTTCAAGCGAGGGGTCGGCAATTAAATTTTTGATGCCTGTGAGTTCAGAGAGCCACTCGACAAAGCGGCGGCTATTGAGTTCATCAATAATGGCAAGATGAACGTCAGGAATCGTGGCGCGGTCGCGTTTGCCAAGCTTTTGTTCGTTGATATGTTTGTATTGAATCCACTCGCCTGAATCAGGTTTCGGAAAACGCTCGTGTGCTTCTTTGGCAAGGTCGGTGCTGATGAAGTCGTCCAAAACGATGTGGGCAAACGGACGCGCCGACGCATACTGCGCTTTGAGCATGGGCAAACGCGCAGTCCACTTTTCATAATCAAACACATGCACATCGGACATGGATAAAGGCATATCGAAGTGATGATTGAATCGTGATGATTGAATCTGAATGGAATAATCAGCAAAGTTAAGACGTCTCGAGTGTTTTTTGTATCACAAAAGCATGCGATAAAACAATAAAGTGCAAAAAAGAGGTGCGAAGATTTTTTGCGTCAAACAGCGACATTCAAAGCAAAGAAGGCGTATTTTTACGGTAAATCGGAAATCAGACAATCATGGGTCAATGATGAAACAAGAACGCGCTTTACTGCAAACTCGATTCAGAGAAATACGCAAACAAACCGAAGCAATCTGCGCGCCACTGGAAGTTGAAGACTACGTCGTGCAACCGATGATCGATGTCAGTCCGCCCAAGTGGCACTTGGGGCATGTAACTTGGTTTTGGGAAACCTTCTTGCTTCAAGCGTTCAAGAATCCATACAAGCCCTATCACGCGCTCTATAATTTTCTCTTCAATTCTTACTACGAGAGCATTGGTGAAAGAGTCATGCGCCAAAAGCGCGGCGACCTTTCGCGCCCAACTGTCAAAGAAGTTTATGCCTATCGCCATGCCATCACCGAAGCAATGCTCGACCTCATTGAAACCGTCAGCGAAGCAAAGTGGAGCGAGTTTTTAGCCCTGCTCGAGTTGGGACTCAATCACGAGCAACAGCATCAAGAGTTGTTACTCACCGACATTAAGTTCATTCTTGCCCAAAATCCAACAAAGCCAATTTATCGCCACGCGCCACGCCGAAGTGGAATCGAGATTGAGTCAAAGATGATTGAGATTGCAGGCGGAAAGCATTGCATTGGCTACAACGGAACAGGCTTCTGCTTTGATAACGAACAGCCACATCATGCAGTGTGGATTGACGATTTTAAGTTGCAAAATCGGCTTGTTACGAATCGTGAATACCTTGAATTTATCGAGGACGGCGGCTATCGAGATTTTCGACACTGGCTTTCCGAAGGTTGGGAATGGGTGCAACGCGAAGGCTGGAGCGCGCCGCTTTATTGGGAACAGCGCGACGGCGAATGGGTGGAATATACGCTTTCAGGCATTGAACCTCTGAATCTTAACGCGCCCGTGTGCCACATTAGTTATTTCGAAGCCGAAGCCTTTGCAAGTTGGAAAGGGAAGCGATTGCCGACCGAAGCCGAGTGGGAAGTCGCCGCAAGTAAAACAAACGTTTCCGCGAAGCATGTGTTATTGAATTCAGGATTTCTCCACCCGCAACCGCCCGACGAAGTGCTTGATGGATTTTACGACTTTTTGGGAAATGTGTGGGAGTGGACAAACAGTGCTTATTTGCCTTACCCGCGCTACCAACATTCAAGCGGTGCAGTTGGCGAATACAACGGCAAGTTTATGAGCAATCAAATGGTCTTGCGCGGCGGAAGTGTCGCCACGCCTGAATCGCACATTCGAGCCACGTATCGAAATTTCTTTCATACCGATAAACGATGGCAGTTTTCAGGAATCCGTTTAGCGGAAGATGGATAAAGATTCTCACATCAATCCAAAAAACGATATGTCATACTTCACTTTTTCAGATGCTTCCCAAGATGCGCGGCGCGTGTTTGCGCTTGATGTTCATCTTGGACTTTCTTCACAACAGAAGTTTATTTCCAGCAAGTATTTTTACGATGAAAACGGAAGCAAACTCTTCCAGCGCATTACCGAACTGAATGAATACTACCTCACCCGAGCCGAAGCCGAAATCTTAAAGACCCATAAAGACACAATCGCGCAATACTTTGCGGCAGAGTCGTTTGCGTTGGTTGAAATGGGCGCGGGCGACGGTGAGAAAACGAAAATTCTTTTAGAGCATTTTCTCGCCAAAGGGTTGGATTTTCACTACGCGCCGATTGACATTTCGGAATCGGCACTCTCGGAACTTGAAGTCTCGCTCTCCGAGCAATTTCCGACGCTGTCGTTTCAAGGTCGTTCTGCTGAATATGCGTCAGGCATTTCGGAAATTGACACGTTTTCAGAGACGAGAACGGTGTTGCTCTTCTTGGGCTCGAGCATCGGCAATTTTTCATTTCCTGAAATGAAACTCTTTCTGAAAACGTTATGGCATGGCTTAAACAAAGGCGACTTCGCGCTCATCGGATTTGATTTGAAAAAAGACATCAAAACCATGCAAGCCGCTTACGACGATAAAGAGGGTATTACGAAAGCCTTCAATCTCAACCTTTTGCACCGAATCAATCGCGAACTTGGCGGCACATTCAACATTGAAAAATTTTATCACCACGAAATCTACAATCCCAAAGAGAGCGCGATGGAAAGTTATTTGATAAGCTTGGAGGCGCAAGAAGTTTATATCGATGCACTCAAAACCACGTATCGCTTCGCGCCCTACGAGGCGATTTTTAC
>CALGMC010000004.1 GCA_937959145.1 uncultured Chlorobiales bacterium | reverse complement strand
ATGGACGAAGTTTGGACGCTCTTTGTGATGAAAAGCATGGTGATGTGGTTTTTAACAGGGCAAATTATTCCGCTCGATATGTTCCCCGAATCGGTCGCACAGATTTTGAAGTTTCTGCCGTTTGGCTACTTGGCATTTGTTCCAACAAAAATTTTCACAGGCGCATTTTCAAATGAAGAGATTTTGTTCGCACTTTCGGTTGTTTTGTGTTGGACTTTTGGGTTATATCTTCTCTACAAACTTTTTTGGACCTATTCACTTCGCAAATACAGCGCATTTGGCGGATAAAAAATCAACCATGAAACACACACACTTTCTCGCTCTGCTTCTCTTTACAATGCTCTATGGGTGCGGCAGTTCAAAACCGACTGCGCCGACAAAACCCGCCGAGCCACAGTGGTTCAAAACGGCGATGGAAAAATCGCAATCGTTTTACGATTACCACAACCTTCCTGCACCTGACACTTTGCGCACGCGCACGCTCATGATTTCGCTTAAAGGTGGCGTTCAAGAGCCGCTTGAAGTTGGCGATGTGCTTGCGCTTGCGTTTCAATCAAAGAAACTCTCAATGAAAGATTCCGAAGTGCTTGCCAGTGCGCTTTCAGCTTCGTTACAAGGGATTGAAGCGGGCAAACGCACCCCTGAAACAGCGGAGTATGTCGCTCGTTTGAACACAACTTACGCAACACTTGCCGTGAGCCTTGCACGCCGCGCCGATTCGCTTGCGCTTGCCACACATCGCCAAATCAACGCGCTTGACGAGGCATATCGCAAAACACTTCAAAGCGTGATGACCGCAGATACACGCACATCGGTTTTCTTCGCAGGCAATTACGAAAAAATCAAACGCCTTTTGCCGATTGAACTCGAGCTCACTCAATTTGCGTTGGAAGAATATCGCCGCTGTTCTGAACGATTGCGCCTTGTTGGACAAAGCGATGAGTCGGTCGTCAAATCGCGTCAACAGTTTCTTGCCAACATTCGCACGTTGATGACCAATCGCGCGCTTAATTGGGAGAATGCTTACGTGCAACTCAACGCGAAAGCCAACGAAGACGCCTCGCGCACTTGGTATGTGGAAGCCGCTAATCACTACGGCACACTTTTAAGGCTTTCAAAAGAAAATCTTGCTCAACTTCAAAAACTTGATGCAGAATGAAACTTGCAATTGGAAGCGATGAAAAAACACACTTAACCGATGTTGTTTGCCGCGAATTGGAATCACAGGGGTACACTGTTGTGAAGTTCGGCGCGCTCTCCGAGCATGCGTCGCACGAAGAAAAGCGTTGGACAAGCGTTGCGCATCAAGTTGCCGAATGCGTCTCTAACGGCACTTGCGAACAAGGGATTTTATTTTGTTGGACAGGCACGGGCGTAACGATTGCCGCTAATAAAGTTCCGAACGTTCGCGCCGCGCTCTGCACCGACGCCGAAACCGCCAAAGGCGCACGCCGCTGGAACAACGCCAACATTTTAGCCATGAGCCTTCGCCTCACGAGCGAAACTGTTGCCAAAGAAATGCTCCGCGAATGGTTTTCTACGATGCCTGATACTGACGCCGAAAATCAAGCATGCCTTTCCGAACTCGAACACCACGAACGCCAATACCTTGCACAACTGACGGCAAGCAAAACTTTCAGTTCAGGTTTAGCGTAGTGCCTAAAACTAACTTCAATCACTTCAACACGCACGATGAAACACTCGGTATTTCTTTTTTCAACCTAAACTTTTTTGCACATGAAATACCGTATTCTTTGGGCTGACGACGAAATCGATTACTTGCGTCCGCACGTCTTATTTCTTTCCGACAAAGGCTATGATGTAACCACTGTTACAAGCGGCGAAGATGCTGTTCAACTTTCGCGCGAACAATCCTTCGACATCGTTTTTCTCGATGAACAAATGCCGGGCATTGGCGGATTAGGCGCGCTCTCTGAAATCAAATCCTACAAACCCTCTCTACCTGTGGTGATGATTACCAAAAACGAGCAGGAATCCATCATGGAGCAAGCCATCGGAAAGAAAATTTCGGAGTATCTCATCAAGCCTGTTAATCCGACACAAATTCTCCTTGCTTGCAAAAAACTGCTTGATGCTGAACGCATTAAAAGCGACCTCGCCACGAAAGATTACATCTTGGAATTTAACCGCATTTCACGCGAACTCTTTGAGCCGCTCGATGAAGCACGCTGGAAAGATATTTTCTTCCGCCTCGCGCAATGGGAAGTCGAACTTGACGAACACCCGAACCTCGATTTCCGTCAAACGCTCTTAGACCAAAAGCGCGAATGCAACGCCGAGTTCAGCAAGTTCATCGAAAAAAATTATCGAAACTGGATTCACTCCGATAAAGACAAACGCCCGATGCTCTCGATTGACCTCTTGGAGCGAAAGGTTGTGCCTGAATTAAGCGGAAGCAATCCCGTATTTCTTTTCGTTGTCGATTGCCTTCGCTACGACCAATGGCTTGTGATGGAGAAAATTTTAGGCACGCTCTTTCAAGTCGAGCGCGATGGATATTTCTCGATTCTTCCTACGGCAACGCCCTACGCGCGCAACGCCATTTTCAGCGGGCTTTTCCCATTAGACATGGAAAAACGCTATCCCGAACTTTGGAAAGACAGCCAAGAAGATGAAAACACCAAAAACCGTTATGAGCCTGATTTCATGCAGGATTTCTTCTCGCGCCGTCGCATTACGGTAAATGCCAAGTATGCCAAACTCACCTCTACCGATGAAAGCAAGCAGTATGAGCAAAACATCACGGCACAACTGAAAAATCAGTTCAACGCCGTCGTCGTCAATTTCGTCGACATCTTAGTGCACAGCCGCTCCGATATGCAAGTTATTCGCGAACTTTCGCCCGACGAATCCGCTTATCGCTCGCTCACGCAAACGTGGTTCGAGCATTCAGCATTCCTTCGCATGCTTCGCACACTCTCCAAACACAAATGCACGATTTTAATCTCGACTGACCATGGGGCGATTCGTTGTATGCGACACACCAAAGTCATTGCCGACCGCGAAGCCTCTACCAACCTGCGCTATAAGTTTGGACGTAATTTGCAATGCGAGCCAAAGCACGCCGTCTATATCAAAAATCCAAACGATTGGAGACTGCCTCAACACGGCTTGAATGTCAATTATATCATCGCCAAAGAAGATTACTACTTCGTTTATCCGACCAACTTTCACAAGTTCGTCAATCAATACAAAGATTCATTTCAGCATGGCGGCATCTCGCTCGATGAAGTTGTTGTGCCATTGATTCGCCTGTCGCCGAAAGGTTAAATAACTGTAAATAATTTTGGTGGTTCGGGGACTTTTTTATTTTGAAGGGCAGTTCGAAATCGTGCCCTTCTTTTTTTAACCTAACATAACTTCTACATGAAACAAATACTTCTCGTTGTATCCGCTCTGCTTTTATGCACGCTGACGACCGTTGCACAAAATCGTAAGCAACTGGTTCAAGCCCGTAACGATGAAAAACTTCCTCCTCGCCAACTTGCAGAAATTGACAGCGTCATCATCAAGCACCAACTTGTGCTTGAAGCGTGTTACCGAGAAGTAAAAAACTACAATCCCAGCATCAAAGGAAAATTGGTGGTGCGGCTTGTGCTCTCGCCCGAAGGCAATGTGAAAAACGTTGAGATTCCGCGCGATGAGATTGCCAACTCTGCTTTGGACAGTTGCATCACGAGTAAACTCAAACGAATGATTTTCACAAGAACAAACCCAAAGGAAGGCATGCAAACCGTCGACTTGCCGCTTAACTTCGCTGGTGATGAAGATGAATAAGTGAAGATGATTAAGCCGCTCAACCTTGTTTTAGTTCACGGCATTTTTGACTCGAGTTCCGTGATGAAGCCCTTGCGACTTGCATTAGAGACGCAAGGGTTTCGCACGTTTGTTCCCGACCTTCTCCCCTGCGACGGCTCGGCTTCAATCACTACGCTTGCCGCAGAACTTCGCCAATTCATTCAAAAGCACCTTGCCGAAGATGACGCCTTTTCCATCGTGGCGTTCAGCATGGGCGGATTGGTTTCGCGCTACTACTTGCAATGCCTGAACGGCATCTCTCGCACGCAAACGCTTATCACGCTTGGCACGCCACACAACGGTAGCGCGCTTGCCTTTTTCAGAACGGGTGAGGGCTTTCGCGAGTTGCGTCAAGGTAGCCTATTGCTTCGCACCTTAAAAGCAACCGAAGACAGCCTTCGTCCGCTCTACCCGCTTTCCATTTACACGCCGTTTGATTTGATGATTGTGCCTTACACCAGTTCAATTTGGCGCGTTGCCAAAAATGTTTCAGTGGCTCTTCCCATTCATTGCAGTTTGCTTTCGTCGCCCAAAGTTCACGGGCTTATTTTCTCACATCTTCTCGCCTGTCAAACCCAATCGCAATCGCTATCTTTGGCTTAATATCTTTGGCTTAATTTTTATCACACTTTCAACCGATATGAAATCCGCAGTTCAATCTTACCTTGAATCATTACAAGCGCATATTTCGTCGTCTATTGAGCGTGCTGACGGCAAAGCCAAGTTTGTAGAAGAAGTTTGGCAACATGCTTCAGGCGGCGGTGGCAGAACGCGCGTCATTCAAGACGGTGCGGTTTTTGAAAAAGGCGGCGTTAATTTTTCCGCTGTATCAGGGATTCTTCCCGAACGCATGGCGGCGAAAATGAACACCGAGTCGACGCCTTATTTTGCCACAGGCGTCTCCGTTGTGATTCACCCCTATTCGCCGATGATTCCGACGGTGCATTGCAACTACCGATATTTCGAACAATACAACTCACAAGGAAACCTCGTCAAAGCGTGGTTCGGCGGTGGCGCAGACCTTACGCCGTATTACCCGTTTTTAGAAGACATTCAGCATTTTCACCGTGTCCATAAAGCGGCTTGCGATAAACACAGTCCTGATTACTACCCGAAGTTCAAAGCGTGGTGCGATGAATACTTTTTTCTATCGCATCGTGGCGAGACGCGCGGCGTGGG
>CALGMC010000003.1 GCA_937959145.1 uncultured Chlorobiales bacterium | reverse complement strand
GATAATTTTGATATCCGACAACTGGAACAATCTGGCAAAAAATATCCTGAACTTGGCTTTGATGCTCGCAAAAAAACAGGCAACAAATGGTTTGAAACGCAAGACCAAATAGCCTACTACCCCGAGTTTGAGAAGGAGAAGGTAGTTTGGCAAAGAATTACGCAAGAACCTACTTTTTGTTTAGTGGAACCTGGTATGCTCGTACTTGATAGCATGGCTTTTTTCAAAGGTGAGAATCTGAAACTTATCATGTCTTTGCTGAATTCAAAATTGATATACAAATACGTGAATATGATAGTTCATCAATACGGCTTTACTGGTTTTAGGTTATCAAATCAATATGTTGAAATTATGCCGCTTCCCCCCATCACTCCCGAGAACCATCACCTTGTAAGTCGCATAGAGGAGTTGGTGGATAAGATATTAGAAGCGAAGCGAAAAGATGCACAAGCCGACACCAGCCAATGGGAGCATGAGATAGATGAGTTAGTGTATAAACTTTATGATTTAACAGCGGAGGAGATAGGGATTGTCGAAGGGCAATCGTCGCTTGGTGGTTTGTCGGGTTCGTCGGATTAGCGCAGGGTGCGATAGAGCAGGACGGGGTAGGGTTCGTCGGAGTAGAAGATGGATTTTTCGGGAGGCAGTTCGAGGAAGCCGTCGCACAGGACCAGATTGGCAAAGTCGCCGGAGCCGTGTCCTTTGAGGGGTTGGGCTTCGAGCGAGCCGTTGCGTTTGGAGGAGAGTTTGACGGGCAAGAAGTAAGTGAGTTTTGGTTTGAAAATAATATCGCTTTCTAACGAGGCGTAAAGTTGCATTTCAGGCTCAACGCCCATTGAGCGCAACAGCCACGAGCGCACATATTTGAGAAAGCAAACCACAATCGAGACCGGGTTTCCCGGAAGCGCGAAAACAAACTTCAATCCCTTTCGCCCAAACCACATAGGCTTTCCGGGGCGTTGTTCAATTTTGTGAATCAGTTGGCGCACCGAAAGATGGGCAAGAACAGACGGCAACATATCAACGCTTCCTGCCGAAACGCTTCCCGTTGTGAGAATCACATCATAATCATTCAACAGCCGCGCTAAAAGCGATTCCATTTCGTTGCGGTCGTCGAGCATGTGGAAGCGGTCTGATGCGATGTTCATTTCAGCCAAAAACGCTTGAAGCGTATAGGCGTTGCTTTGGCGAATTTGGTGCGAGAGCGGTGTTTGGTCAATCGGCACGAGTTCGTTGCCCGTTGAAACCACGGCAATTTTCGGACGATGATAAACGCGCAATGTGGATTTGCCGATGCTGGCGGCGACCGCGATTTCCGCAGGCGTAAGCCGCACACCTTGTTTGACGAGACAGCCGCCTTGCTTGCGGTCGTAGCCTTGCAGGTGAATATGTTGCCACTCTGCTTCAGGCATGGCTTTAATGTCGATGATTTTTTTACTGCCGTTGGTTTGAATTGCCACATCTTCAATGCGCACAACTGCTGTTGCGCCTTTGGGCAACACTGCGCCCGTCATGACTTCAACAGCGAGCGAGGGATTCGGCAAGGTGCTTTCAGGCGCGCCTGCAAATTGAGTATAGGCAACTTCAAAGCGTGTTTGTCCTGCTTGCACGGCGTCAAAGGAAACCGCAAAGCCGTCCATCGCCACACGGTTGAAGGGCGGAAAATCTCTATCGGCAATCAGCGGTTCAGCCAGAATGTGTCCGAGTGCATCAGCGAGCGGCACGGTTGTTTCGCCAAAGTTGCCTAAGTGCGCGAGTAAAATTTGTTCAGCGTCGTGGACGGCGGTCATATATCGGTCGGAATGGTTAGTCGGAATAGTTAATCGGAATAGCGTTCTTCTTTCCAAGGGTTAGCGGTCATGGAATAGCCGAAATCTTCCCACATGCCGGCTTTATCTTTCGCAAGAAATTCAAATCCTTTGACCCACTTTGCACTTTTCCAAGCGTAGCGTTTCGGGACGAGCAGTCGGCACGGTGCGCCGTGTTCGGGGGTGAGCGGTTTGCCTTCCCACGAGTGGCAGAGCATAACGGTTTCGTCTTGTAAGACATCGAGCGTGAGGTTGGTGGTGTAGCCGCCGTAGCAATGCACCATCACGGCTTTGGCTTCGGGTTTGAGTTGAACGAGTTTCAGCACTTCGGCAATCGGCACGCCCGTCCAAGTTTTGTCTAACATCGACCAGCGCGTTACGCAGTGGAAATCGGCGGTCATGGTTTTTTGAGGCAGGTTCATGAAAAATTCCCAATCAAATTCAAACGGCTCTTCGACCAATCCCTCCAAGCGAAATTTCCAGTTGGCTTTCACGACATGGACGGTTTCGCCGTAGGTCAGCACCGGAAATTTGTGCGTTACGACTTGACCGGGCGGCAATTTGAGTTCGCCAAAGTCATTCAGTTTTCCTGCTAATTCGGGCGGCGGCGTGATAAACGACATATCTACAAGGGTTTAAGCGATGTTTGAACATGAAACTTTTTACTGAAAGATAGAACGAACTATTCGAAAAATCGCTTTGCAAATTTAGTTTTTTCAAATCAGTATCAACAAAACATCGTCCTGAACACTTTGACGATGCAACATCTCAATTAACTATGTCTCAATAGGAGGAAGAACAATGCTTTCATTTCTTGACCGCGAAAAATCGATTGCGGAACCGGGCTACAATCGGTGGCTCTTTCCGCCTGCCGCGCTTGCCGTTCATTTGTGTATCGGACAAGTGTATGGTATCTCTGTCTTCAATATCCCCATGACCAAACTCATCGGCATTACGGAATCGCAAAAAGGCGTGGATTGGACCATTCCCGAAATCGGCTGGATTTTCTCGATTGCGCTGGCGATGCTCGGCATTTCCGCCGCCGTGTTTGGCAAATGGGCAGAGCGTTCAGGTCCGCGTAAGACGATGTTTGTTTCCGCGCTTTGCTGGTCGGTAGGCTTCTTAATCGGTGCGCTCGGCATTTACCTACACAACATCTGGATACTGTATTTCGGCTACGGCGTTATTGGGGGCATTGGGCTTGGTTTGGGTTACATTTCGCCCGTCTCAACACTGATGAAGTGGTTCCCTGACCGACCGGGCATGGCAACGGGCATTGCGATTATGGGCTTCGGCGGCGGCGCGATGATTGGCTCTCCGCTGGCGGTTGAACTTATGAACTTTTTTAAGACCCCAACCTCTATGGGCGTTTGGGAAACCTTCGTCGCCATGGGCTTGATTTATCTTGCCTTTATGCTCTACGGCGCATTTACGGCGCGCGTGCCTGCACCCGATTGGAAACCCGAAGGTTGGACGCCCAGCGCACAGCCGAAGAAAATGGTTACAACGGCAAACGTTACTGCCGATATGGCAATTAAAACGCCACAGTTCTGGCTCTTGTGGGGCGTCTTGTGCCTCAATGTTACCGCCGGAATTGGCGTTCTTGGGCAAGCCTCACCGATGATTCAAGAAATGTTCTTGCTCAAAAAATTCCGCGATATGGGCTTAGACGAACAGCAAGTTATCAAAATGGCGGCGGCGGCAGGGGGCGGTTTTGCCGCATTGCTCTCGCTCTTTAACCTCGTCGGTCGCTTCTTCTGGTCGTCGCTCTCCGACATTCTTGGACGCAAAACTAACTACATGATTTATCTCGGTCTCGGCACCGTGCTTTACGCCTTGATTCCAACGACTGGTCAACTTGGGAGCGTGGTGCTCTTCGTCGCGCTCTTCGCCGTGATTATGAGCATGTATGGCGGAGGCTTCGCCACGATTCCTGCTTACCTCAAAGATATGTTCGGCACGATGCAAGTCGGTGCCATTCACGGTCGGCTTTTAACTGCTTGGTCGACTGCCGCCGTCTTGGGACCGGTGCTCGTCAATTACATTCGCGAGTATCAAATCAACAGCGGCGTGCCCAAAGCCGAAGCCTACAACATTACGATGTATATCATGGCAGGGCTGTTGGTGGTTGGATTTATCTGTAACTACTTCGTCAAAGAAGTGGAAACGAAATTCCATCATGTCGAAGAAACGGCTACGAACTTACAAACGCAACGCGCTTAACAAAGGAGACCTAACTTATGTCACAGTCAGCAAAATCTTCATCATACACGGTTCAACTCATCATCGGTTGGTCGATTGTCGGCATTCCCTCGCTGTGGGCAATCTGGCAAGTGGTGGTTAAAACCATCGTGCTGTTTCAATAAGCACATGTCGGAAAAACGAAAGGCAATCGGAAACGGTTGCCTTTTTTCTTCTTGCATTAAATAATCGTAAAATTCACTCACGACCTTCACAACTGCATCACGAAGTTTTTAACTTCGTTTTGCTCCTGCTGCTCACAGACATCTTAAACTTCAAACTCAACTTACTATGAAAAAGACTGTACTGCTTCTGGCTCTGCTGTTTTCAATGAGCGCAAATGCGCAAACGATTACTGTCCCTGACGCGAACTTTCGCAACTTCTTGGCGACAACCTACAATGCCACAATAAGCGGTAACGATGTTACTTTCACATCTCCCGCCATTGTGGATATCACAACGATGGATTGCTCCTCGCAGGGCATCAGCGACCTCACAGGGATTGCAAACTTTACCAACCTAACGGAGTTGAATTGCTCAGGCAATTCTTTGATAATCCTTGATGTGAGCTTGCTCAATCAGTTACAAATCCTCTACTGCAACAATAATTCACTCAACGCCATAAATGTGTCGGGGTTGACGAACTTGCTTGAATTGTGGTGCTATCAAAACTCGCTCAGTTCTATTGACGTATCAACCAACGTAGACCTCCGAATTTTATCCATTTCTAATAATAACCTTTCGGGCACGTTAGATGTCAGTCAGAACCCTTTATTGAGATATTTAAGTTGCGAATATAACTTTTCCCTGACGGGCATTTCTTTCGGTAGCAACGTTTTAGAACAACTCTATTGCTCATATTGCGACATCACGGGAACATTGGATTGCAGTAATAAAGCCTTGAATACGTTGGATTGTAGCAATAACCCTTCTTTGGAAACTCTGCTATGTAAAAACAACCTCTTGACTTCTCTGAATGTAAGTGGATGCACAGGATTGAAAACCTTGATTTGCGATAACAATCTACTTTCCAACTTAGATTTGTCCTCTAACTCCGTACTAGAAATTTTCTATTGCGACAATAATCAATTTGGTCCGAGCAACTTAGATGTTAGTTCAAATACCAGTCTCAAAGAGTTGAGTTGTCGATCTAATTTATTGACATCTCTCAATGTCTCAAGTAATACTCTGTTAGAGGTGTTGCGCGCATCGTTCAATCAACTTTCTGCAATCGATGTTAGTAACAATCCTCAACTCAAAGATTTGCGCCTTGTCAGCAACAATCTGACAACCGTTAATGTGAGCGGTAACACCGATTTAGACCTGCTCTCGACTGCTAACAATCCAATAGGGAGTTTAGATGTCAGCAATCTTAATAACCTTCGTGTTCTCGCATGCTACAGCAATAACTTATCTAATTTGGATTTGAGCAACAATCCCCTTTTAGACACGCTTTATTGCTACGACAATAATCTTACGAGTTTAGATGTAACAAATATGCCGAACTTGGTCCTCTTGCACTGCAATAACAATCAAATTACGGGTGCGCTGAATGTCAGCCAAAATGGCTCTCTAAATGACTTGAAGTGCGAGAACAACAGGATTCCCATTATTCTCACCGACCTTGACGGCGTGCCAAACATCACGAAAAATAGCGAAACCCAAGTGGCGGTGTTCGTCAATGATGTTCAAAATCCTACGATTGGTTCAGGCGAGACAGGCGGGTTTATCTTGGGCTCAACCGGTGCCATCGTCAATCTTGTCTCGAACTCAGGTTCAGGTTCGCTGACGACGGCAACTGGCACGAACCCGAACATTGTGCCGCCGCTGCCGACTGGCGTTAATGTCGTCTCACCCGATAAGTTCTGGACCATCAATCAAACAGGACTTTCCACATTTTCCTATAACCTCATTCTCGACCTCACTGGCGTTAGTGGCATTCAAAATTTCAACCTTCTGCGCATCTTGAAACGCAATAACAATACCGTGCCGTGGCAAGATGTTTCCCAAACTCCGATTAGTGCGACTGTCGAGTATCTCGAGCCCTTCATCATCATCAGCGGTCTGACCAGTTTCTCCGACTTTTCCATCGGTTCGGACGTCAACGACAACCAATTGCCCGTTACGCTCTCTGCGTTCAACGGCAGACCGACAGCGGAAGGCGTCGCCCTGCAATGGACAACGCAATCTGAACAAAACAACCTTGGCTTTGATGTCTTGCGTAAAGTGGGCGAAGGCGAGTTTTTAACGATTGCGTCTCACCAAAGCCATCGTGCCTTGCGCGGACGCGGCACGACCGCATCAACTTCCAATTACGCCTTCCTTGACGAAAGCGTAGAAGCAGGCAAAACCTACACCTATCGCCTACGCTCATTTGACTTTGACGGCACCATTCACGACTACGCACCAACCGTTACCGTTGAAGTGCGCGACGCCATTCAAAATCGCATCACGAAATATGCCCTCTTGCAGAACTACCCCAATCCGTTCAACCCAACGACCTCTATCACCTACGAACTCCCCAAAGCAAGCGATGTGAGTTTGAAGGTCTTTGATATGCTTGGACGCGAAGTCGCTACACTGGTCAACGAGCGTCAAGAGCGTGGGCGTTACAGTGCCACCTTCAACGCCAACACGCTTTCAAGCGGGATATATTTTTATCGCTTGCAAGCAGGTAACTTTGTGCAGACGAAAAAGATGATGCTTGTCAAGTAAAGAAAAATAGCGTCAAAGAGTAAATAATTGAGCGTGAAGAATTAAGAGTGGGCAATGCCTCTAACTTTTAATTCTTCATTGCTCATTATTCATTAGTATGGATTTCTCACCTCGTTCGGAATAACAGAGTTTTTCCCAATTTTCTCATATCTTGGAACGAAAAAAACATTTCTGAACTTACTCAAACGCTTATTCGCTTTTTCCGCTAAAACCAAACGGCGCATGTTCCGCATGCTCAACAAGCGTTACAGTTCAACACAACATTCTGCTCCAAAATCTGCGTTGAAAAGGCTAATCGTGTTTAGCGCGGCATGTTTATGGCTACTCGGAATTGCATTTGGAATGAACTTGATGATGACGCACGAAACAGACGCTGGACCGCGTGCACAACCCCACACGACCATAGAGCCATCTGCTCTCTCCACCATTCAGAGTTTTCACTCGAAGCCTTACTCGATTGTGATGTTTGCGCACCCACATTGCGTTTGCACCAAAGCCTCGCTTGCCGAACTAAGGTGGCTTGCCGAGCAGTGTTCAGAACGCGCGCAAATCATCACCGTATTTGTCAAGCCCGAAGGCGCACCTGACGATTGGCTCAATGCAGATAACTGTCAGTTAGCGAAGAGCATTTCAGAGGCGACCATGCAAATTGATGAACGCGCTACACTCGCTCGCACATTTGGCGCAATGACGTCGGGACATGTGTTTCTCATAAACCGCGAAGGGGCGATTCTCTTTTCAGGCGGTATCACACAAGCGCGCGGCGTTGAAGGTGAAAGCGATGGACGGC
>CALGMC010000002.1 GCA_937959145.1 uncultured Chlorobiales bacterium | reverse complement strand
GTTACAACCGTTACGGATTCATAATTTTTCGCCGCACTGCGAAGCATCGACGGTCCGCCGATGTCGATGTTTTCAATCGCTTCTTCAAGCGTTACGCCTTTCTTCTGAATCGTTTGTTCAAAGGGATAAAGATTAACGACCACCAAATCGATATACTCGATTTTGTTTTCCTTGACTTCCTTTTTGTGCGTTTTGAGATTGCGCCGCGCCAGCAATCCGCCGTGAATTTTCGGATGAAGCGTTTTGACGCGCCCGTCAAGAATTTCTGGAAAGCGCGTGATTTTTGAGATTGACTTTGCCTTCACGCCTGCATCAAGCAAGGTTTTGAGCGTGCCGCCTGTTGAAAAAATTTCTACTTTCATTTTCTCCAACGCTGTGGCAAACTCGACAATGCCTGTTTTGTCGGAGACAGAAATAAGTGCGCGTTTGATTTTTGGATTTTCCAGCATTGATAAGCCGCTATGGTTTAGTTTGGACTACGAAATTATGAAGTCTTGTGTAAGTGTAAAGATAACGCTTCACATCATCGATTGCGTGTCGATGTCAATCTCCACCTTGACCGCGCTTGGCGAAACGCGCCGACGAAATTGATACTCGACGCCGCGCACGATTTGCTTTGAGAGCCGCGCACCGTGCTTTTGCTTAATGAGAATTTGATAGCGAAAATTGTGTTTAACTTTTGCTATCACCGCTGGCACAGGTCCAAGCACCTCGAATTCTTCTTCCTTCAAAACGCCTTTGAGCAATTCACAAAACACTTTTGCCCCTGCACTGACCTCCGATTCCGACTTTCCCGAAAACTCAATTTTCGCAAGTCGCACAAACGGCGGATAGCCAACCATTTGCCGAATCGCAAGTTCATACTCGAAAAAATGCACATAATCATTTTTCAAAACATATCGGAACACTTCGTTTTGAAGATTGAGAACCTGCAAATAAACATCGCCTTTCTTTTGTGCGCGCCCTGCTCTGCCCGAGACTTGCAACAGGAGCGAATAAAGCCGCTCACTGGCGCGAAAATCAGGAAGCGATAAGCCAATATCGGCAAGAATTGCACCGACGAGCGTTACATTCGGAAAGTCCAAACCCTTCGCCACCATTTGCGTTCCGAGCAAGATGCGTGCTTTGCCTTCTTGAAACTCACGCAGAAACTTCGCGTGCGCGCCTTTCTTGCCCGTCGTGTCTAAATCCATTCGCAAAATTTTCTCGTTCGGAAACAGGTGTTGCAGTTCTTGCTCAATTTTTTCCGTTCCGCTTGATTTGTAAAGCAGTTCTTCCGAGCCGCATGTTTTGCACTTCTTCGGTGCTGGCTCGATTCTTCCGCAGTAATGGCATCGCAAATGATGTTCTTTGAGATGAAAAACCATCGTTACTTGACACGCAGGGCATGTGTAAATCGTGCCGCAACTGTTGCACTGCACACTTCCCGCATAGCCGCGCCGATTCTGAAACAAGATGACTTGTTCGTTTCTCTCGAGCCGTTTTTGGATTTCAAAGAAAAGCGTCTCAGAAATTGAGGGCGAAATTTTTTTCTCCCTTGAAAGCCAAATCAATTTAATTTCGGGCGAGGTTGCGCCATCGGCGCGTTTGGAAAGCGTGAGCAGGTCGTATTTGCCTGTTGTGGCGTTGTAATACGATTCAATCGAAGGCGTTGCTGAGCCTAAAAGGCAGATGGCGTTTTCAAATTTAGCGCGCATAATTGCCACATCACGCGCATTGTAGCGCGGCGAAGGGTCGTATTGCTTGTAGGTCGATTCGTGCTCTTCATCGACGACGATTAACCCCAAATTTTCAAGCGGCGCAAATACGGCTGAACGTGCGCCAAGCGCAATTTTGGCTTTTCCTTCTTTCAAACTTTTCCACGCCTCGAATTTTTCGGAATCGTTCATTGCGCTGTGTAGCACACGAACACGGTCGCCAAAGTGCGCGCGAAATCGTGATGCCGTTTGTGGCGTGAGCGAAATTTCAGGCACAAGCACAATCGCTGTTTTGCCTTGCTCGAGCACTTTGCGAATGGCTTCGATGTAAATCCAAGTCTTGCCGCTTCCTGTAATGCCGTGCAAGAGAAATGTTTTGAACGCTTGCGCCTCAATCGCACCATGAATTTTTGAAATGGCAAGTTGCTGTTCGTCGGTGTATTCAATTTGCTTTTGCGCTTCTATGAAACCATCAGCAAACATGGCAGTTGTCTCGACGGTTTTCGTCGTTAAAATTTCTTTATCGACGAGCGGTTTAAGGCTTTTCGGGGTTGCGCCAATTTCGTCCGCAAAAAAACTTGGGCGACCGAGTGCAAAAATTTTTTCCAACTGTTGACGCTGTTTCGGCGAGCGTTTGAACGAGTCAATTAACTTTGTCTGTTCGTCTTTTGAGTATTCTTGTTGGAGAGAAAATAGCGATTTAAGTTTTGGCTTTCCTTTTTGGACGAATGTTTTTTTCACCTCGAGCAATCCGATTCGCTCCAATTCCGAGAGCGCAAGCCGCAAATGTTTTGAGCCGACGCGCCGCTCTAACTGCTTGACCGTGAGTTTCTTTTCGCGCAAAAGTGCTTGCATGATGTTTCGGCGCAGTTCAGTCTTGACGATTTTTTCATCAGGCGCAATCAGTGAAAACTCGCGCAAGATGACCGTTTCTTTCGGACGAATGCGCATCACGGCGGGCAATGTGGCAAGAACGGCTTCGATTGGATAGGCGATGTAATAGTCGGCAATCCACTCCGCAAGGCGCATCAGCGCAGGCGAGAGCGCAGGTTTACCGTCGTCAAAAATATCGAGAATTTCTCCGAGCGGCACTTCGCTTCTCTGCTCCGAAACCGATTTAACGAATCCTAATCGCTCTTTCTTTCTTTCTCCTTTTCCAAACGCCACCAACACGCGCGAGCCAACTGTGAGCAACTGGGAAAATTCGCTCGGCACAAGGTAGGGATAGGCTCTATCGCTGAACGACTGTTCGACGAAAATGTGCGCAAGTTGTCGTGTCATGGAGAGTTCAAGAGAAAGTAGAACAAATGTGCTTTGCGTAACAGATTGAAGTTGATTGCTTTTAACTGCCGATGACAACGCTCATCATGGTTATATCGTCGCGTTGTGCCTCTTGTTGTTGATGCGCCAAAAGTTCCGATTCTAATTTTTCTTTTTGCTCATCGCAGTTCAAAGTTGCAATAACTTTAAGCAGTTCTTTGAATCGTTTTGAGCCGAAACTTTCGCGTTGGGGATTGGCTTGGTCGATGTAGCCGTCGGTGGTCAGGTAGAGGGTCATTTGGTTTTGAATTGGAATTTCGTGCGCAGTGAATTTGCGTTCTGTTTCGCGTTGTCGTCCGCCGATGCTATAACGGTCGCCTTTGAGTTCGGTGAGTTCGCCTTTTTGAACGATGTAAAGCGGGCGTTTCGCGCCTGAAAAAATAAGCCGCTCGCGCTCGACCTTCACCAAACATACGTCCATTCCGTCTTGCAATTCTACCGATGGATTTTCGCTTTGGCGAAGTGCGTCGCGAATGGCTTTATGGAGTTCTTCCAAAATGATGTTCGGCTCGGTTATTCTTTTTTCTATGATGATTTGATTGAGAAGCGCGTTGCCAATCATGCTCATGAACGCCCC
>CALGMC010000001.1 GCA_937959145.1 uncultured Chlorobiales bacterium | reverse complement strand
TTTTCAACCGATATTCCAATTCTCTCGAATTTGCAAATCGGCGCAAGTTATGTGGCAGATTTCAGCAGTCAAGCCAATGTCATTCGGGGCGGCGGACTTGTAGCCAAATCAAACAGCCGCGAATTGTTTTTTGATTCGCTCGCCATTCGCCGTGGAAACTTGACGGTCATCGGTTTTGATATGGGTTTGCCGCTTCTGCGCCTGCCGATTTTTGAATTAGACACTTACTTGGACGTTGCGAAAATCATCGGCTACGGTTCAGGCTTAGCCATTGGCGTTACCGGCACGATTCCCAATGTGTTAGGCGCGATTACCCTTTCCTCTCGCTTGGAGCATCGCGTTGTTGGAAACCAATTTCAATTTGCTTACTTCGACGCGCTCTACGAACAAGACCGATTTCTTTCGTTTGAAAACGGACAAATCATCACACGCGCCAATGAACTTGCTAATTTCAGCGCGCCAGGTCCGGGCGTTTATGGCGATTTAGGTGGCAACATTTTAGGCAAAGTTCGACTGTTCGGAAGTTATCAACGGCTTTATCGCACGCCGCGCGGCGGACAACTTCACTTGGGCGCACGTTTAGATGAACTTATTCCGTCTGTGCTCTTTCGCGCCGATTACTACAAGCGCGACCTCGGCTTTGAAACCGAACTCTTCACGCTCGACGACCGAAGCCTTTCCATCGTCGAAGTCGGCTACTTCCCGTATCCGTATTTGCTTCTCTCGATGATTTATCAATGGACTTATTTGCCCGTGCGCAACGACGATGGCGCGATTTTACGCTACGAGCCGATTCGCCGCCTCGAGCCGCGCGTTACCTTTCAGTTCAACTTTTAACTGACCCTTTCCATGTTGCCAATTCTCACCGCACAAGAAATGCGCGAAGTCGACTACGACGCCGTCATCAAACTTCGCATTACCGAAAAGCAACTGATGGAGCTTGCTGGAAAAGAATCTTGCAACATCTTGCTTGAAAAATTTAGTTCTCTTGTTGGAAAATCGGTGCTCGTCTTGTGTGGCAAAGGCAACAACGGCGGCGACGGCATCGTGCTGGCGCGTCATCTTATCAATCACGGCGCGCAGGTCGATTTAGCCTACCTTTGCAAAACTGACCTGCTCAAACAAGATGGCGCCGCCTCGCTCAAAATCCTTACGCAGTATGTTTCCTACACCGATTCGTTCCGCATTTTCGAAGCCGATGAATTCTTGCCCGAAGTCATTTACACCAAACGCTACGACCTTATCGTTGACGCCATTTTAGGCACAGGCTATAAGCGCACCGACCACCCCAAAGGCATCAAACGCCGCGAAGCCAATAACCCTTATTTGCCGAACATCTCCGAAGAGCAACTTTCTGAGCCTGAAAAACAAGCCTTTGAACTTGCCACAGAGTTGCGTCCGTCGCTTTCGCCGCTGATTCAAGAAGCCGTTTCGCTCATCAATCATAAGAAGCATCACTATGGCTCGTTTGTCGTTGCGCTCGACTCGCCCACTGGCTTGGACTGCACCACCGGCGAAGCCGAAACCCCTTGCGTTGAAGCCGATTTAACGATTGCACTGGCATTTTTGAAGTCGGGATTTTTCTTCGGCAGAGGTCGCGAAGTGTGCGGCGAAATTCGCGTGGCAGATATTTCCATTCCGTCGTTTCTCGTCAAGCCTGATGCAATGCGACTGATTGACGACGATTTTGTTTCCGCACATTTGCCTGTGCGCGCCAAACAAAGCGCGAAACACTTGAACGGAAAGGTCTTAATCGTTGCGGGCAATCAAAACGAAGAGGCTTCTATGATGGGCGCGCTTCTGCTTTCGCTGCGCGCCGCGCTCAAATGTGGTGCGGGATACATCTGCGCCGCCGTTCCGCCTTCGACATTCAACCTCGTTCATAGCCTCGTGCCTGAAGCGATTTTAATCGCACAAACTGAATCTGCAATTCTTGAAAAACTTGAATGGGCAGACGCCGTGCTCATCGGTTGCGGATTTGGCAGAACGCCTGAACGTCAAGCCTTCATCGCCAAACTGCTCACCTCCCCACTGCTTGCGCAAAAAAAACTTGTGCTCGATGCCGACGCGCTTTATGCAATTTCCGAGTTGGACTTGCTTTCACAACTTAGCCTGCACCATGCGATTCTCACACCACACTTAGGTGAGTTTTCTCGTTTGATTCAAACGCCTATCCGAAGCATTGATGCCGACCGACTGTTCTACGCTAAATCGTTTGTGGAAGAGTTCGGAATTGGATTATTGCTGAAAGGCGCGCCAACCCTCATTGCGTCAAAAGGCAACCTCTACCTTTCCGACACCGGCACTGAAGCCCTCGCTACTGCGGGCACCGGCGACGTGCTTGCAGGCATGATTACTTCCTTTGCGGCACAAGGTCTTTCGCTCAACATCGCGGCGGCGATTTCTGCTCATCTACACGGCATTGCAGGACGCAAAGCCAGCGAAACCATTCACAACCCTTCCGCTACCGATGTTCTCGACGCGCTCTGATGTTTTGATTCGGCTTCTGCCCCGATTGATTGTCGCAAGCGTGATGCTAATTCTTCTCGCGTTGGCAATTCTTGCGCCGCTCGAAGCCGCACATGGAAACACGGCTTATTACGCACTCTTTCGTGGCGTCTGTCATCAAAAGGCGCATCGCTGTTTCGAGTTTTTCGGCTTTCCGATGGCAGTTTGCGCACGATGCACTTTGATTTATTTCGGAATCCTTATCGGCGCGCTCTTTTTGCCCATGTTCAATTCGGATAATCGCCGTAGATACTTGATTTTATTGGGCGTTTCGGGCGCGCTGGTTGGAATTGACGTCGTTTGCGGTTACTTACACGTTTATCACAACGTCTTTGAAACGCGAATTATCACAGGGTTTCTTGTGGGATTGCCGCTCGGCGCGATGAGCCTTGCGGCGGTGCATGACTTATTGAAGAAAAAATCTACGTCTTCAACAGCGATTTGACTTCTTGAAGGTTGGGTATGTAGGGAAACATCGTTTTTCCGGTTTCAATCATCTTTTGCACATAGGGAACGCACATCTTGCACTTTTCTCCAAACACGACTTCGCATTTTAATTCTTCAAAGGTCGTTAGGTTTTTTGATTGCATGATAGACTTCAAATCCTCAAACGATTGATTGAAACAAACACAACGAGTAACCACGAGTAAGCAAGGTAAATTTTTTGAAATGTAAGGTTCGGTGCGATTAGAAGAGCCGAATTCCTGTGGTGAAGAAAATGCCGAATGCATTGGCGTTGTTGAGCATCATGTATCGCGCATCGAGACCGAAGGTTAAGCCGCGCACAAGTTTGAGGTCTTCGAAGCGATAATAAAGCACATTGCCTGCGGCTCCAAACCAATTCATGCCTTCTTGTGGAATTGCCGTCTGGCTGCGGTTCTGCACAGCGAGTCCACGCGCATCTTCCTGAATGAAACTCACATCTGCAAATCCGATTGCAAAGTATGGGCGGTTGTAGAAGGTCAGTCCAAGCACTTTGAAGTTGGTTTCGTAGCCCATTTCAACATTTGCCGATTGCATGAAGGTGCTCATCGCGGCAGGATTTGTGCCGACTGCTGGCGACTGCGGATTAAGAAATGTTGGACCGAAACTGATTTGGTAAGAGCCGCCAAGATACAAGCCGTTTTCAAAGATGTAGCCGATGCGTGGCGCGGCACTAAAGCCGAAGAGCGTGCCAAAGCCGTAGCCTGTGGCTTGCATGAAAGTAAAGCCTGATGTTCTTCCTGAACCTGAACCGCGTAGGAAGGTCGGCGCGGATTGCTCGCGCGATTCAAGTTGGGAGTTGCTCGTGGTGCTTTCGCTTGAACTTGATATTTTTCGTTCGCCTTGTAAGAGTTGGGGCGCAGCGGAGTTTGTAACGGTTTCGGTGGCAGTTTTTTTCGTTGGCTTTCCGCCGAATAAATCGGCTTGTGCAAAGAGCGTTGTCGTCGCCATCAATGCCATTCCAACAAGAATTAACTTTTTCATTGTGTTGCTCCTTTCAAAGAAATTTCGTTAAGATACGCACATAACGCGATAAGTTTCAATCCAATATCCATGCCATCGCTTCGCGCCGACGCGCTCAAAAAAGTCTACGACCGCAAAATCATTTTTCAGAATGTTTCGTTCTCGCTTGCACCAGAGGAGTGGTTGGCGATTACAGGTGCGAACGGAAGTGGGAAATCGACGCTTCTGAAAATTCTCGCCGCGCAGGCATCTGCGACTTCTGGCACAGTTACTTACACGCTTGACGGCGCGACCCTGACGCCTGAACAAACGCGCCCACACATTGGCTTTGTTTCGCCTTACCTCAACTTTTACGACGAACTTTCAGGAATTGAAAATGTCTCGTTTGCGTTGCGTGCAAAAGGATTGCCTCTTTTCAAGCGTGAACTTGATGAACTTTTTGATTACTTTCGCTTGTCGGAGGCAAAATCGAAGCGCGTCAAAGCCTACTCTTCGGGTATGATTCAGCGACTTCGTTTCATTCAAGCTTTTGCATCAAACCCAAAGTTTCTTTTTCTTGATGAGCCGACCGCAACGCTCGACGATGATGGAAAATCTTTATTTTGGAATAAACTCAATCAACTTATCTCGCAAACCGTTATCGTGATTGCAAGCAACGACCACGATGAAATCGCTCACTGCACAAACACGCTTTGCATCGAAGCGTTCAAGCCCAC